>DATHHZ010000156.1:0-2172 GCA_035316965.1 Burkholderiales bacterium
CGGCCGCGGCGGCCGATATCAGGATCTTGAGCGCCGGCGCAGTCGAGCCTGGCCTGCTGAAAGTCGTCGACCAGTTCAGGCGCGAAACGAGCACCCGGGTGAGGATCCAGTTCTTCGCCGCGGTGCCGCAGCTCGAGAGGCGCCTTTCAGTGGGCGAACCGGCCGACGTCCTGGTCGCCCCGTCGGGATTGATGAACGATCAGCTACGAAGAGGCAAGGTCGAGGCGGAAGCACACACCTTCATCGGACGAGTGGGGATAGGCGTCACGGTTCGCGCTGGCGCACCCGATCCCGATATCGCCACCCTCGACAGTTTCAAGCAGTCGCTGCTCGGCGCCGATTCGATCGTGTACAACCACGCGTCGGCCGGCTTGTACCTGGAAAAACTGTTCGAATTGCTCGGGATCGCCGAGCAATTGAAGACGAAGACCACGCGCTACCTCAATTCCGCGCAGGTGCTCGAGCACGTGATCGGCGGAAAGGGCATCGAGATCGGCTTCGGCACGATCACGGAGATCAGGCAGTTCGAACCGAAAGGCTTGAGGCTGGTCGGGCCGCTGCCCGAGCAGGTGCAGAATTCCACCGCCTATTCCGCCGCGGTCATCACCGAGGCGCCGACGGTCGAGGTCGCGAGGGATTTCGTGCGTTACCTCGGCACACCGGCTGCAAAGGCGGCTTTTTCCGCCGCCGGAATCGACTAGGGCCCGATCGCGATGGCCTCGATACTGGACAAGGTCGACGTGCACGATGCAGGCGACAGGCTCATCTTGTCGAGCGACGACGAGGCGACTCTCAAGTACGTGGTCGAGGAAATGAGGAAGGAAGGCGCGCAAGACATTCAGGTGCCCGTGAAAGTCGGGGGCAAGTGGCTCGCGAGCTTCGAGCACCCGGCGTTGTCGCAGTGCACGGTGGAAAAAATCGGGTTCCAGATCGTCATCACGGGTCCCACCGAGGGAAGCGTGCTGGCGCGATCCGGAGAATTCAGGGAGCTCGGAGCGTTGATCGCCCGCGGGCCCGAGGAGGAGAACGGCGCCTGGAAACTCTACCTCGATGACGTCGGCGCGCGAACCGGCAACACCATCACGAGCTAGCGCTTGAACTCCAGGACGTCGAACCCGGCGACTTTTTCAGGGGGAGGTGAACCGTGACCCGATTCATCGCCCTGCTGCCGCTTGTCTCTGGGCTCCTCGCCGCGTCGGCGCTGGCGCAATACCCGACTCGGCCGATCCGCCTCGTCGTGCCGGCCGCCCCGGGCGGGGGCACGGACATCGTCGCGCGCAGCGTCGTGCCGGCGCTGTCGGAGAATCTCGGGCAGACGGTGGTGATCGAGAACCGCGGCGGCGCGGGCGGCATCATCGGCAGCGACCTGGTTGCAAAGGCCGCGCCCGACGGCTACACGCTGCTCATGGTCTACGTCAGCCACGCCACCAATCCGACGCTGAACAAGACGCTGCCCTACGACACGCTGCGCGACTTCGCGCCGATCACGCTGATGTCGCACGAGCCGACGTTGCTGGTGACGCACCCTTCGGTGCCGGCGAACACGCTCGCCGAGTTCATCGCCTGGGCAAGAGAAGGCGCGGCGAAGGGGAAGCTCTCCTACGCGACCGATCCGGGCAGCGCGGGCTTCCTCGCGGGCGAGCTCTTCAAGCAGGCGACCGGCCTGAAGGCGATCGAGTTCATCCCCTAGAAGGGCAGCGGCCCGGCCGCGGCGGACGTCGTCGCCGGCCACGTGCCGTACATGTGGTCGGTGATTTCGATCGCGACGCCGTTCGTGAAGCAGGGCCGCATGAAGGCGCTCGCGATCGCTTCGGAGAAGCGCGCGCCGGGCCTGCCCGAGGTTCCCACCACCGCCGAAGGCGGCCTTCCCGACTTCGCGGTGAGCGGCTGGTACATCCTCATGGCGCCCGCGAACACACCGAAGGCCATCATCGACCGCCTGAACGATGCTGCGCAGAAGGCGCTGAAAAACGAAGGCGTGCTCGCGCGCCTCGCCGCTTCGGGCACGCAGCCGATCGGCGCGGGCCCTGAGCAGGCCGCCGCGCACATCCGCACCGAGATCGCGCGCTGGAACAAGGTGCTCACCGCGGCCGGCGTGCAGCCGACGAACTAGGCGCGCGCGCCCTCGCGCTGGGCCAGTGCTCTGCGGAAAAGTTCGGACTGACTGATAAC
>DATHHZ010000157.1:0-4230 GCA_035316965.1 Burkholderiales bacterium
CCGGCACCTGAACCCCACCGCCTGACGTCGTCCAGAGCGAGCGTCTTGAGTCGAGCGCTGCGCTCCTCGAGCGTGGTCGTATACAGCCAGTGCTCGGGCGGGTAGGGATTCAGGTGGCGGGCGAGCGCGAGGCCCGCGAGCGCGCCCGGGTCGCTTCTTTGCGTATCGATGCCGGTGAGCGAGGAGCGGCGAAGCTGCTCGAACTCTTCATTCGGAAAAGAGGGCTGGCGCAACACCTCGGCCATCAGCTTGAGCGCCTCCGGAAGACTCTCGCGGACGGTTTCGATGGAACCCCCGTCGCCGCCGATGCCCACGCTCGCCTTGAGCCGGTCGAATTGATTGCGCAGCTGTTCGCGGGAATTCTTCTGCGTGCCGCGCAGCAGCATCCCCCCCGTGACGCCGCAGGCCGCCGCGCGGTTCAGCTTGCTTTGCTCGTCGCCCCATCTCAGGGTGAGCTGCGCCACCACCGTGCCGCCGCGCGTCTTCTTGGGGAGCAGCGCGAGCTTCATGCCGCCGGGGAGCGTGCTGCGGATGACGCGCGCCTCGATGCCCGCGGGGGTCGGATTGAAATCCTCGCCCAGCGCCACCGTGGCCGAGCCGCGGTAGTCCTTGAGCGCGGCGGCGAGGTCCGGCACCGGCGGAATCTCCGCGCGGTCGGGCGACTGGGTCGGGAGGAACGTTCCCAGAGTGCGGTTGGCGGGTTTCAGATAGCGTGCCGCGGCGGCCTGGACATCGGCTGAGGTGACCCGCTTCAGCCGGTCGCGGTGCAGGAACAGCACGCGCCAGTCGCCGATGCCCGCGTATTCGGAAAGGACGCTGGTGAGCTCGCGGGAATCGGCGAGCGTCAGCTCGATATCGTTGACGAGCCGCCTCCTTGCGAGCTCGACCTCGTCCTCGGTGACGGGGCTCTTCGAGAAACCCTCCAGGACGCGCAGCAGCGCGTCGCGCGCGGCCTCGAGCGACGCGTCCTGCCGCAGGCTCGCGCCGAAATAGGCGAAACCGGCCTCGCGCTGCTGCCGCTCGGTGCCGAAAACCGAGCTCGCCAGGCCCGTTTCGACGAGCGCCTTGTGCAGCCGCCCCGAAGGCACGTGATTGAGCAGCGCGACCAGCACGTCCACGGCGGCGTATTCGGGATGGGTCCCCGGAGGCATGTGGTAGAGCGCCGAGACGAGCTGCACGTCGCCCGAGCGCCGCAGCGTGACCGTGCGCTCTCCGTCCTGGGTCGGCTCGACGGTGTAGGTCTTGCGCAGCGTGCGCGACGGCTTGGCGATCCTCCCGAAGTGCTTCTGCGCGAGCCTGAGCGCGTCCGATTCCTCGAGCTTGCCCGATATCAGCAGCACCGCGTTGTCCGGCTGGTAGTAGTGACTGTAGAACGCCCGAAGCCGCTCGATCGGCACGTTCTCGATGTCCGACCGCGCCCCGATGATCGCTTTTCCGTAGTTGTGCCAGAGGTAGGCGCTCGCCGCCACGCGCTCGCGCAGCACGCTGAAGGGGCTGTTTTCCCCGGACTCGAACTCGTTGCGCACCACGGTCATTTCCGCGTCGAGATCGCGCCGGGCGATGGAGGCGTTGACCATGCGGTCGGCTTCGACGTCCAATACGTGGGCCAGGGTTTTCTCGCTCGCCGGGAAAGTCTCGTAGTAGTTGGTCCGGTCGAACGAAGTGCTGCCGTTGTAACGCGCTCCGCGTTGCTGGAAATCGGCCTTGATGTTCGGAAAGCGCCGCGTCCCGCGGAACATCAGGTGCTCGAGAAGGTGCGCCATGCCGGTCTCGCCGTAGCCCTCATGACGCGAGCCGACGAGGTAGGTGACGTTGACCGTGACGGTGTCGATCGAGCGGTCGGGAATCAGCAGGACCTTCAGTCCGTTCGCGAGCCGGTACTCGGTGACGCCTTCGACCGAGGTGACCCGCGCGACCCCGGCGGGCAGGCCCGTACCGGCCGGCTGGGCGGCGACGAGCGCCGGCACGATCAAAGGAAGCGCGGCGAGGAAGCGGAATCGGTGGAAGTTCATCGGGCCTGCGTTCTTGACCGGCTCGAGCCGGTCAAGTTCAATTCTAACTTGCCGGAGGGAAGCGGCGGCGCGGACCCGGGGAGACTTGAAATTCCCGGGGCGCAGCCTCATCCTTCGCTCGGGTCTAGGCCCGCCATATCCCGAAAACATCGGAGTCGAGAGCGCCATGCCGGCAGCGGTCGCAAAAGAAACCCTGGGCTTCCAGGCGGAGGTCAAGCAGCTCCTCAACCTCATGATCCACTCCTTGTACGGCAACAAGGAGATCTTCCTGAGGGAGCTGATATCGAACGCCTCCGACGCGGCCGACAAGCTGCGCTTCGAGGCCCTTTCCAGCAACGCTCTGTACGGCTCGGACGCCGACCTCAAGATCCGCGTTTCCTTCGACAAGCAGGCTCGGACCCTCACGGTGTCGGACAACGGCATCGGCATGTCGCGTGAGGAAGTCGTCAACAACATCGGAACCATCGCCAAGTCCGGGACGCGCGAGTTCTTCCAGTCGCTCACCGGCGACCAAGCGAAGGACGCGCGCCTGATCGGGCAGTTCGGCGTGGGCTTCTATTCGTCCTTCATCGTCGCCGATCGCGTCACGCTCCTGACGCGCCGCGCGGGACTGCCTTCCGGCGAGGCGGTGCGCTGGGAATCGGACGGGGGCGGGGAATTCACCGTCGAAGCCGCGGAGAAGGAAGGGCGCGGCACCGACGTCGTCCTGCACCTGCGCGAGGGTGAGGACGAGCTGCTCTCGGACTGGAAGCTGAAGGAGATCGTCCGGAAGTATTCCGATCACATCGCGATCCCGATCGTGATGAAGAAGGTGAAGTGGGACAAGGAGAAGTCGGCGGAGAAAGTCACCGACGAGGATGAGACGATCAACCAGGCGAGCGCCTTGTGGGCGCGGCCGAAATCGGAGATCAGCGAGGAGCAGTACCGGGAGTTCTACAAGCACGTGGCGCACGACCCGGACACGCCGCTCGCCTACACGCACAACCGCGTCGAGGGCCGCCAGGAGTACGTGCAGCTTCTCTACATTCCCGCGCGCGCGCCGTTCGACCTGTGGGACCGGCACCAGCGCCGCGGCCTCAAGCTCTACGTGCGGCGCGTCTTCATCATGGACGACGCCGAGCAGCTGCTGCCCGCGTATCTGCGCTTCGTGCGCGGCGTGATCGACTCGAACGACCTTCCGCTCAACATCTCGCGCGAGATCCTGCAGGAGAGCCGCGACATCGAGGCGATCCGCGCCGGCTGCACCAAGCGCGTCCTCGGCCTGCTCGAAGACCTCGCCGAGAATCAGAAGGACAAGTACGCGGGTTTCTGGAAGGAATTCGGGCGCGTCCTGAAGGAGGGGGTGGGCGAGGACGCCGTCAACCGCGAGCGCATCGCGAAGCTCCTGCGTTTTTCCTCCACCCACGCCGACGGCGAAGAGCAAAGCGTATCGCTCGCGGACTACATCGCGCGCATGAAGGAAGGACAGGACAAGATCTATTACGTGACCGCGGAGACGTTCCTCGCCGCGAAAAACAGCCCGCACCTGGAAATCTTCCGCAAACGCTCGATCGAAGCGCTGCTCCTCTCGGAGCGCGTCGACGAGTGGCTGGTCGCGAATCTCGCCGAATACGAGGGCAAGGCGCTCGCCTCGGTCGCGAAGGGCGAGCTCGATCTCTCCAAGCTCCAGTCCGACGACGAGAAGAAAGAGGAAGCGAGGCAGGCGGGCGGGCACCGGGCCCTCGTCGCGAAACTGAAGGACGCGCTCGGCGACAGGGTGAAGGACGTGCGCGTCTCCTCGCGCCTCACGCAGTCGCCTTCGTGCCTGGTCGCAGACGAGCACGACATGGGGGGAAATCTCTCGCGCATCTTGAAGGCCGTTGGGCAGAAAGCGCCCCAGGCCAAGCCGATCCTCGAGATCAATCCGGCGCATCCCATGGTGCAGCGCCTGAACGAGGAAAAGACGCGCTTCGCCGACTGGAGCCACCTCCTGTTCGACCAGGCGCTCCTCGCCGAAGGCGGGCAGCTCGAGGATCCGGCGGGGTTCGTGCGTCGAATGAACGAGCTGATGCTCGATATGGCGGGCGAGGGCAGCCGCATCATCGTTCCGGGGCGCTGACGAACCGCCGATCGACGCGGACATGACGGATTACAATCCGTCACATGCCTGAAGAGAGTTTCTGGCGCGGCGCCCTCGCGGCAGCCGGGGTTTTTCTCGCCGCGTCCAGCCTTTGCGCCC
>DATHHZ010000158.1:0-3537 GCA_035316965.1 Burkholderiales bacterium
CCCAGGTGAAGGCGCGCTGCGAAAAGCTGCGAACCGACGTCTGCCCGTTTGCGGAGAAACCGGAGCTGCACAGCCCGACGACCTGGGTGAGGCCCGAGCTCGTCGCGGAAGTGGAGTTCCAGCAGTGGACCCCGGACGGGATGCTTCGCGCTCCGGTGTTCCGGCGGTTGCGCGACGACGTCGATCCGAAATCGGTGCGCCGGACCGAGCCCCGCGCCGCAGCGCGGCCGACTGCGGAGGCAGCCGCGCGATTCCCTGATACCGAGATCGACGCCGTGCTGCGTCAGCTCGACAACAAAAAACCCGCCCTCACGATCGCGGTCGGCCGGCACGCGCTCAAGCTCACCCACCTCGACCGCGTCTACTGGCCCGCCGACGCGGCGCTCAAGCAGCCGGCGATCACCAAGCGCGACCTGCTGCGCTACTTCGCGCAGGTCTCCCCCTTCATGCTCACTCACCTCGCCGACCGGCCGCTCACCATGATCCGCATGCCCGAGGGCATCGCCGGCGAGCGCTTTTTCCAGAAGCACTGGGACCCCGAGCTGCCGGCGTTCGCGAAGAAGATCACGATCTTCTCCGAGCACAAGGACGAGCGGCACGACTATCTGCTGTGCAACGACCTGGCGACGCTCTTGTGGCTCGCGCAGTCGGGCACGCTGGAATTTCACGTCTGGCACTCGCGCGCGAAGCCCGGGCCGGATGCCGCGAGCAAGAACACCGACTACTCGAGCTCGCTCGCCGCGCTCGAGAGCTCGGTGCTGAACTATCCCGACTACGTCGTCTTCGACATCGACCCCTACATCTATTCCGGGAAGGAGGCACCGGGCGAGGAGCCCGAGCTGAACACCGTCGCCTTCGAAAAAGGCAAGGAAGTCGCGTTTCGCCTGCGCGAATTGCTTGCGAGCATGGGGCTGGAGGCGATCGTTAAGACCTCGGGCAAGACGGGCCTGCATGTCTTCGTGCCGATCGAGCGCACGCTCGATTTCGACGCCGCGCGCAAGGTAAGCGAGACGGTGGGGCGGCACCTGGTGCGCCTGCACCCGAAAGAGGTCACGGTGGAGTGGAGCATCCCCAAGCGGACCGGCAAGATTTTCATGGACTACAACATGAACGTCCGCGGCAAGACGCTGAACGTCGCCTATTCGCCCCGGGGCGTGCCCGGTGCGCCGGTGTCGATGCCGCTCACCTGGGAAGAGCTCGAAAAAGCGCACCCTCTCGACTTCAGGATCACCAACGTCGCCGAGCGCCTGGCAGCGACGGGAGACCGCTGGCACGACGCTCTGACCCACAAGCAAAGCCTGGAGCGTGCGCTCGAGCGCGCGAAGGCGTAGAATCGCGGCCCTAACCCCTTGAAAAGGGGGAACAAGCTCGGAGGCAGGTATGGCCGCACGATCGATCGCTACGCTGACGGTTTCGTTTGGGATGGTCTCGATTCCGGTGAAGCTTTTCTCCGCCACCGAGGCGAGCCGCGCGATTTCGTTCAACCTGCTGCACAAGGCTTGCGGATCGCGGCTCAAGCAGCAGTACATCTGCGTCAAGGAAGAGGTCGCGGTCGCCCGCGAGGACATGGCCAAGGGCTATGAATTCGCCAAGGACCAGTACGTGATGTTTTCGCCCGAGGAGCTGAAGGCGCTCGAGGAAGCGGGCACGCACACGGCGGACATCGCGGAATTCGTGCCGGTCGAATCGATCGACCCGGTGTACTTCGACAAGGCCTACTACCTCGCCCCGGACAAGGGCGGTGCGAAGCCCTACGCGCTGCTCGCTCGGGCGCTGCGCGAATCCGGCCGCTGCGCGCTCGGGCGCTGGGCCGCGCGCGGCAAGCAGTACATCGTGATGATCCGGCCGGTCGAGGACGGCCTGGTGATGCAGCAACTGCTTTACGCAGGCGAAGTAAGATCGATCAAGGAGATCGAGATCCCGAAAACGGAAGTGAAGGACGCGGAACTCAAGCTCGCGCAACAGTTGATCGAGCAGCAGGCCTCGGACAAGTTCGATCCCGCCGCTTACACGGACGATGTGCGCGCGCGGATCGAAACCGCGGTGCAGAAGAAGGTGGAAGGCCAGGAGATCACGATGGCCGAGGAGCCCCAAGGGGGCGCCGAGGTCATCGACCTCATGGAAGCGCTGCGTGCGAGTCTCGACAAGAAAAAGGCCCCGGCACCCGCGAAGGCGCCCGACGCGGAGGCGCGCAAGGCGCCCAAGCGTGCCCAGCAGCCGGAGCCCGCCGCCCGGAAGGCCGCAAAGAAATAAACCGCACCGCCGGTCCGCCCGCAATGCACCAGTACGGCGTGCGCGACGTCGAGCGGCTGCTTCGGCTGCCCCGCAGCACGATCCGGAGCCTGGTCAACGCCGGTTTCGTTTCGCCCGCGCGCGGCCCGCGCAAGTCGTACCTGTTCTCGTTCCAGGACCTGATCGTCCTGCGGACCGCGCAGGCGCTCGCCGCGGCAAAGGTGCCGCCCAGGCGAATCACGAAGTCACTGAGAGAGCTTCGCCGCCATCTCCCCGACGCCATGCCGCTCTCGGGCCTCTCGATCGGCGCTGTCGGCGACCGCGTGGTCGTCTCCGAAGGCGCGAGCCGCTGGCAGGCGGAGTCCGGGCAGTATCTGCTCGCCTTCGACGGCGATCCGGCCGACGGATCCTTGAGAGTGGTCGAGAGGAACGAGGCCGGCGCCGCGGTGAGCGCGGAAGACTGGTTCGAGCGCGGATGCACGCTCGAGGGCCGCGATTCCGGGGCCGCGCGGGAAGCCTATGGGCGCGCACTCGAAGCGGACGCGACGCACCTGGGTGCCCGCATCAACCTGGGAAGGCTCCTGCACGAAGCCGGCCGCCTCGCCGATGCGGAACGCGTCTATCGCGAGGCGATCTCGGCCTGCGGCAGCGATCCCTTGCTGCTCTACAACCTCGGCGTTCTGCTGGAAGACTTGGACCGCAGGAACGAGGCGATGGAAGCGTACGAAAGGGCTCTGCACCGCGATCCGCGCCTCGCGGATTGTCACTACAATCTCGCGCTCCTGTGCAAAGCGCTCGGCCAGCCCAGGCACGCCATCCGGCACATGGCGCAGTATCGAAGGCTGGTCAAACCGCGAAGATGAACAGGCGCAGACCCACATCGCAAAGGAGTAGTTGCTTGAAAACAATCCTCGCAGGCGTAGCACTTCTCCTTGTCAGTTCCTCCGCGGCGATCGCTCAGACGTCGCGCGAACCCGATCCGCTCGCCACCCGGCGTGGATGGGAGGTCGGCGGACAGCTCGCTCACTATCACTATGAAGAACCGGACTTCGCGAAATTGATCGGCAACAGAGGGGGCATTCTCGGCGCCTACACGTTTCCGCCGCGCTGGAATCGCGTGTTTTTCAGAGTCGATGCCCGGGGGTCTTACGGCGCGCTCAAGTACCAGGGCTCGGGCACCCAGGATTCCGTGCCCGACCTGATCGTCGAGGCGCGCGGCGTCGCCGGCATGGATTTTCCCTCGGGGAGCGGCGTCTCGTTCTCGCCCTACCTCGGTGTCGGTTATCGCCACCTGTACAACGACGC
>DATHHZ010000159.1:0-2161 GCA_035316965.1 Burkholderiales bacterium
AACGTGTGCGAGCAGCGCGCGGCCCGCCAGGCGATGCAGCACCTTGGGCGTGCTCGAATGCATGCGCTTGCCCGGACCCGCGGCGAGAATTACGATATTCACAAAAAGCGGAGGGAATTCAGCCGGATGCGCGATGTTAGCATGCGTTAGCGCGGCAATTCAGAGAACCCCGTCAAAAACTCATCCACCGAGCGAGCGCACTGGCGGCCTTCCCGGATCGCCCACACGACGAGCGACTGGCCGCGGCGCATATCGCCCGCGGCAAAGACCTTGGGAACCGACGTGACGTAGCTGCCTTTTCCGTCGGTCTCCGCCTTGGCGTTGCCGAGCGGGTCCCTTTCCACGCCGAACGCCTCGAGCACCGCCGGCACCGGCGATACGAATCCCATCGCGAGAAGCACGAGGTCTGCGGGCAGCATCGATTCCGATCCCGGGACTTCGCTCATCTTGCCGTTCTTCCACTCAAGGCGAACCGTTTTTAGCACTTTCACCTTTCCGTTCTCGCCGACGAACTCTTTCGTGGCGATCGACCAATCGCGCTGTACACCCTCCTCGTGAGAGGAAGAGGTGCGTAACCTGAGCGGCCAGTTCGGCCATACCGGGTTATGGTCGGGATCATCCGGCTTCGCGAGCAGCTCGAACTGCGTGACCGATTTCGCGCCGTGCCGATTGGAAGTGCCGATGCAGTCGCTGCCCGTATCACCGCCGCCGATCACCACCACGTGCTTGCCGCTCGCCCAGAGCTCGGGCACGACGGCATCGCCGGCGACGCGCTTGTTCTGCAGCGGCAGAAACTCCATGGCAAAATGCACGCCGTCGAGCTCGCGCCCGGGTACCGGGAGGTCGCGCGGCTGCTCGGCTCCGCCCGAGAGCACCACTGCGTCGAAATCGGCCATCAACTTCTCGGGGGCGATGGTTTCAGTGGCCCAATCGGTGACGCCCTTCCCCGCGCGCCCCTTGCCGACGAAGATACCGGTTCGGAACATCACGCCTTCAGCCTTCATTTGGTCGACCCGGCGGTCGATCAGCCCCTTCTCCATCTTGAAGTCGGGTATCCCGTAGCGCAGAAGACCACCGATCCTGTCGTTTTTCTCGTACATCGTGACATCGTGCCCGGCGCGAGCGAGCTGCTGGGCGCAAGCAAGCCCAGCCGGACCGGAGCCTACCACCGCGACCTTCTTACCGGTCTTGTGCTCAGGCGGCTGCGGTTTTACCCAGCCTTCCTCGAACGCCTTGTCGATGATCGCGTGCTCGACCGACTTGATGCCGACCGGGTCGTCATTGATGCGCAGCACGCACGCTTCCTCGCACGGAGCCGGGCAGATACGGCCGGTGAACTCGGGAAAATTGTTGGTGGAATGCAGCGTCTCGATGGCGTGCTGCCAGTCCTGCTTGTAGACGAGATCGTTGAAATCCGGAATGATGTTGTTGACCGGGCAGCCCGACATGCAAAACGGGGTACCGCAGTCCATGCAACGCGCGCCCTGAACTTTCGCCTCCTCTTCGGTGAGGCGGAGGATGAACTCCCGGTAGTGCTTTTTCCGCTGCTCGGGCTCTTGGTGCGCTTCCTCGAGCCGCTGGAACTCGAGAAATCCCGTGACTTTCCCCATCTACGCTGCCGCCTTGCGTTGCGCCGCGGCGAGCTCTCCGAGAGCGCGACGGTATTCCCTTGGGAAGATCTTGACGAAGCGCGGACGGTAGGCCGCCCATTTTTCGAGGATCTCCGTTGCGCGGCGGCTGTTCGTGAGCTTGGCGTGCCGCCCGATCATGTCTTTCAGGATCACCTCGTCTGCCTGGCCCTTGTGCCAGAGCTCGCGCGACACCTTGCCTTGCTGCTCGGACTCGGAAAGAACCGGCTCCAGGTCCACCATCGCTGTGTTGCAGCGCTTCACGAATTCGCCGTCGAGATCGAGCACATAGGCAATGCCGCCGGACATTCCGGCGGCGAAGTTGCGTCCGGTGACGCCCAGGACGGCCACGGTGCCGCCGGTCATGTATTCACATCCATGGTCACCCACGCCTTCGACCACGGCGCGAGCCCCGGAATTGCGCACCGCGAAGCGCTCGCCGGCAACGCCGCGGAAATGCGCTTCTCCCGCGATCGCTCCGTAAAGAACTACGTTGCCCGTGATGATGTTCTCGGTCGGCTCGCCGCGGAACT
>DATHHZ010000160.1:0-3567 GCA_035316965.1 Burkholderiales bacterium
AAGGCAGCGACACCTGGCGGGAATAAGCGGTCTCGATCTGATGCTCGATCTGGAAACGCGAGAAAAGCGGCACGTCGTCACGGTAGCGCTTCACCCGCCCGACGTTGTCGGGCATGACGTTGCTCATGAACGCCATCGTCTGTTCGAAGATCGGATCGGTGTCGATCAGGATCTCGCCGATGTCGGGCTGGAAGTAGTCGCGGATAGCGCGGATGACGAGGCTGCCTTCCTGGTAGATGAGGAACGGCGCCGGGTTGAGCAGCTTGCCGTCTGAGTCGCGCGCCGGCTCGGTCGCCTCGACGATCTTGCTCCAGAGCTTGAGCAGATAGGTCAAGTCCCATTGCAGTTCTTCGTAGGAGCGGCTGATGCCGGCGGTGCGGCCGATGATGCTCATCCCGGCCGGAACGTCGAGCTTGTCCATGATCTCGCGCAGCTCGTCGCGATCTTCGCCCTCCACGCGGCGCGACACGCCGCCGCCGCGCGGATTGTTCGGCATCAATACGAGGTAGCGTCCGGCGAGACTGATGAATGTCGTGAGCGCCGCGCCCTTGTTGCCGCGCTCGTCCTTCTCGACCTGGACGATCAACTCCTGGCCCTCGGAAAGCGCGTCCTGGATGCGCGCGCGCGCGACGTCGATGCCGGGTTTGAAATACTGGCGCGCGACCTCCTTGAAGGGAAGAAATCCGTGGCGCTCGGTGCCGTAGTCCACGAACGCGGCTTCGAGGCTGGGCTCGACCCGGGTGATGACACCCTTGTAGATGTTGCTTTTTCTTTGTTCCTTGGCGGCCGATTCGATGTCGAGGTCAATGAGTTTCTGGCCTTCGACGATCGCGACACGGAGTTCCTCGGCCTGTGTCGCATTGAAAAGCATGCGCTTCATTGTTCAATTCTCCCGCGCGCACGGGCAGGACAAACCAAGAGCCTTATTGTGAAGGCTGGTCTCGCATCATCGATCCTGGGATCATGAGAACGCGGTAATTTGGCTTGTCGGGTTCCAGTCGCTGCATTGCAGGACCGTAAATTCTGCCGATATGCTGTTGGCGCGCTGTTCAATTACTATCACTGGTTGGATAACCAACCGCCTTTGCTCACTTCGGGTTCGTGCGCTCGCAAATCCGGCCTAGGCCTCGAGCAGCGGCGGAACCGGGGACAGGGTAGCTAGTCTTGTCTGGGGGCGAAAATTCGCACCGTCGCATGTACAAGCAGCCGTCCCGCAACGGAAGCAGCGGGCAGATCATAAACAAAATGAAGGATTTAAGCAACGCCCTGACGGTCGAGGTCGATAACGCGAGCGAAGGCCAGCGCGTGGACAACTTCCTTTTGCGACTTTGCAAGGGCGTCCCGCGCAGTCATGTCTACCGCATCCTGCGCAGCGGCGAGGTCAGAGTCAACAGCCGGCGTGTGGATGCAACCTACAGGCTGCAAGGCGGCGATCGGGTACGCGTTCCGCCGATGCGCCTGGCCGACCGCTCGCACCGGCCCAGGCCGCGGCCCGTCGAGCTGCCGGTAGTCTTCGAGGACGAAGCATTGCTGGTGGTAAACAAGCCCTCCGGAACCGCCGTGCACGGTGGCAGCGGCGTGAGCTATGGCGTGATCGAGAGCCTGCGCGCGGCGCGGCCACAAGCGAAATTCCTCGAGCTTGCGCATCGCCTGGACCGCGAGACCTCCGGATTGCTGGTTCTCGCCAAGAAACGTTCAGCGCTGACCGCATTGCACGCCGCATTGCGCGAGGGAAAGGTGCGCAAATGCTATCTGGCGCTGGTCAAAGGCCGATGGCGGGACGACAAGCGCCGCGTGGACTTGCCGCTCAAGAAATATCTTACAAAGTCCGGGGAGCGGCGGGTCAGCGTGGATCGCGAAGGGCGCGAATCGCAGACGGTCTTCCGGCGCGAGCGGGCTTTCCGAGATTGCACTCTGCTTTCGGCGGAATTACTTACCGGACGCACCCATCAAATCCGCGTGCATCTTGCTCATCTCGGCTTTCCTGTCGCCGGTGACGACAAGTACGGCGACTTCGAGCTCAACCGAGGATTGGCGAAGCAGGGCCTGAGGCGCATGTTCTTGCACGCCGGGGAACTGGAGTTCGCGCATCCGCTTTCGGGGGAAGCGCTGAAACTGCATGCGCCGCTTCCCGAAGACTTGTCGCGCTTTCTCGATTCCCTGGGAAGCTGATGCGCTATCCCTTGCTGGTGTTCGACTGGGACGGAACGCTGATCGATTCCGCGCCTACGATCGTCGCCTGCATTCAGGCCGCCTGCCGCGATCTCGGACTGCCGGTGCCCGAGGACGCGCGCGCGAGCCACGTCATAGGTCTCGGTTTGCAGGACGCGTTGTCGTATGCCGTGCCCGGGTTGCCGCCGGAGGATTACGGCGCAGTGGTGGAGCGCTACCGGAAACATTTCCTGGCGCGCGACCCCGAAATTCCCCTTTTTCCAGGCGCGCGGTCGATGCTTGCCGGCCTTCGGGACCGCGGCCATATTCTCGCCATCGCCACCGGAAAGAACCGCGCGGGCCTGACGCGGGCTCTGGACAATACGGCGTTGCGGCCTTTGTTTGCCGCCTCGCGCTGCGCCGACCAATGCGCATCGAAGCCTGCGCCCGACATGCTTTGCGAGCTCATGGAGGAACTCGGCACGGACGCGGTCAATACCCTTATGATCGGAGACACAGTGCACGATCTTCAGATGGCGGCACACGCCGGGGTGCAGGCGGTCGCGGTGAGTCACGGGGCGCACCCCAGGGGCGACCTGGTCGCGCTCGCGCCCCTTGCCTGCTTGGAAAATATCGAGGAGCTGACGCGATGGCTGGCTCAGAACGCGTAATTTGCTCGAGCGCCGATCTCACGGATTCGGGTGACGGGGTACGCTTCGAGCTCGAAGTGGACGGAAGGCCCGAGGCGGCGTTCGCCGTGCGCTACCGGGGCCGGGTCTATGCCTACGTCAACCGCTGCGCGCACATGCCGATGGAGCTGGACTGGAAACCCGGAAAGTTTTTTGATGTCTGGGGCCTGCATTTGATATGCTCGACGCACGGTGCGACTTACGCGCCGGACACAGGCCGATGTCTTCGCGGCCCTTGCTTTGAGGAGGGACTCATACCAGTCCCCGTCGAGGAGCGGGACGGCCGTGTAATCATGAAGGGTGATCCGCGTGGCCGAAGGTAACTGGGAGCGGGACGTGATCGAGACGCTGGCGACCGCCGCTCTCAAGGAGCAGCGCCGTGCACGCCGCTGGGGCATTTTTTTCAAGCTGCTCGGCTTCGCCTATCTCACGCTGCTCGTGCTGCTCGTGCTCGACTGGCGCGGACACGACGGTCTCACTTCGGGCAAACATACCGCGCTGGTCGATGTGGTCGGCGTGATCGACCCCAAGGGCGACGCGAGCGCCGACCGCGTCACCGAGGCCCTTCAGAACGCGTTCAAGAACAAGAATACCCAGGGCGTGATCCTGCGCATCAATTCGCCGGGCGGGAGCCCGGTGCAAGCGGGGATCATTTACGACGAAATTCGCCGGCTGCGGGAAATTTATCCCAACGTTCCCATGTACGCCGTGGTCGAGGACATCTGCG
>DATHHZ010000161.1:0-5553 GCA_035316965.1 Burkholderiales bacterium
ATCGAGCAGCTCGAAAGGGCCCAGGCGGAATCCGGCGCAGTCGCGCAGGATGCGGTCGACCTCGTGGAATTCCGCGATGCCCTCCCCGAGAATGCGCAGCGCCTCGGTGCCGTAGCCGCGGCCCGCGTGGTTGACGATGAAGCCCGGCGTGTCCTTTGCGCGCACCGGCTCGTGCCCGCAGCGCAGCGCGAGCGCCGCGAGCGCCTCGCCGACCCAGGGGGCGGTGAGCAACCCATCCACGACCTCGACGACTTTCATCAGCGGCACGGGATTGAAGAAATGAAAGCCGGCGATGCGCTCGGGCCGCTTGCACGCCGCCGCGATCGCGGTGATCGAAAACGACGAGGTGTTGGACGCCATCAGGCAATCGCCGGAGACGATTTCTTCCAACGAGCGGAACAGGTCGCGCTTGGCCTCCAGGTTTTCCACGATCGCCTCGATGACGATGGGGCAGGTGGCGAGGGCCTCCCGCGAATCGGTGATGACGAGATTCGCCTCCGCCCGCGCGACCGCGTCCCGCTCGAGCCGGCCTTTTTCGGCGAGCCTGGCGAGCTGCCCGGAAATGGAGTCCTTCGCGTCTCGTGCGGCGCCCGGACGGCTGTCGTGGAGCAGCGCGCGGATGCCGGCCTGCGCGGCGATCTGGGCGATGCCGCGTCCCATGACGCCGGTGCCGATCACCGCCAGGCTGAGATCGGGTCGGGAAACGTCGAGGGGCATGATGCAGGGCGGAAAAGGGCCGATTCTACGTGTTTCGACCGGATCCCGACGCCGCGCGTTGACGTTCCACGGCGTTTTGGGCAAGCTTGCGCGATTCGGCTACTGGAGGAGGAGCCGCATGCATTCACTCGCACGCAAGCTCGCTCTGCTCGGGCTGTCCCTGGCGCTGCCGGCGATGGCGCAGGAATTTCCTTCACGGCCGATCACCCTGATCTGCCCCTGGCCCGCGGGCGGCTCGACCGATACTCATCTGCGGCGCTTCGCCGAGATCGCCGCGAAATACCTGGGCCAGCCGGTCCTGATCGAGAACAAGCCCGGCGGCGGAGGAACGATAGGGCCGGGCCACATCGCGCAGACCGCCAAGCCCGACGGCTATTCGCTCTCGCAGATGCACATGGGCGCTTTCCGCATCCCGCACATGCAGAAGCTTCCCTGGGACCCGGTGCGCGACTTCACCTACATCATCGGTCTCTCGGGCTACACCTTCGGCGTGGTGGTGATGAGCGATTCGCCGTTCAAATCCTTTCGCGATCTCCTCGACTACGCCAGGGCCCATCCGGGAAAGATGTCCTACGGGTCCACCGGAACCGGCACCTCGCCGCATCTGCTGATGGAAGAAGTGTCGATGAAGACCGGAGTCCAGTTCCTCCATGTGCCGTTCAAGGGAAACGCGGATTCCACGCAGGCGCTCCTCGGCGACCACATCATGGCGCAGATTCCAGCGGCTGGGGGCGTTTCGTCGACGCGGGGCAGTTCAGGCTGCTGGTCACGTTTGGGAATCAGCGCACCAAGCACTGGCCCGCCGTTCCCACTGCGAAGGACCTGGGCTTCGACATGGTTTACAGTTCCCCTTACGGTATCGTCGGCCCGCGCGGAATGGAGCCGCGAGTCGTGAGGATCTTGCACGACGGCTTCAAGAAGGCGCTCGACGATCCGGAGAACCTGAAGGTGCTCGAGCAGCTCGACCAGGAGGTGTGGTACCAGTCGAGCGAGGACTACGCGAAGTACGCTCGAGAGACGCTGCAAAGGGAGCGGGCGCTGATCGAGCGACTGGGGCTGCTGGCGAAATAGCGGAAGGAGGAGGCTGCCATGTTCAAGAAGATCCTGTTGGCGTACAACGGCTCCCACGAGGGCAAGTCAGCGCTGCTCGCCTGCGCCGAGATCGCGGCGTTCGCCCATTCGGAAACCCACCTTCTCGCGGTGGCCGGCATGCCCTCGAGCATGTTCCTGACCGAGGGCTTCCTGCCCGAGGAGCTGCTCGAAGAGGAAAAGAAGCGCGCCCAGGAAGTGCTGAACGAAGGCATCGCCCAGCTCAAGAAAAAGGGCTTCACCGTGGCCGGGCACCTCGCAGTCGGCGAACCGGTGGAAGAGATCTCCCGCCTCGCAGCGGAGCTGAAGTGCGATCTCATCGTGGTCGGCCACAAGCAGAAGGCCTCCTTCGGCTCGCGCTGGTGGCGGGGATCGGTGGGAAAGACACTGCTGGATCATGCGCCGTGCAGTATCTTTGTGGCGCAGACGAGGGATTGAGAACTCGCTTCAATGTCATTCTGAGGGCGCAGCCGGAAGAATCTGCTTTTTTCTAAGCCCGTTCGGCTCAATGAACAGGTGAGGCGCAACCTCGAACGGTTCCCGTCCGATTTCATGTTCCAGTTGACAAATCAGGAGGTTGCCATCTTGAGGTCGCAATTTGCGACCTCAAGTTCAGATGCACGACGCCTCGCCTGGGGCGGCCGACGCCACACCCCGTACGCCTTCACCGAGCACGGCGCCCTCATGGCCGCCATGGTGCTCAACTCCCCGCGCGCCACCGAGGTCTCGGTTTACGTGGTGCGCGCCTTTGTCGAGCTGCGCGACACCCTCGTCGCGCACAAAGAACTCGCCAAGCGCCTCGATGAGCTGGAATCAAGACTCGAGAGGAAACTCACCACCCACGACCATGCCATCGCAGGCATCCTCGATGCCATCCGTCAGCTCATGGTGCCGCCTGAGCCGACCAAGAAGCGACGCATCGGGTTCGTGCAGAACGACTGAGATGGCGCGGATCGGCGGGAAGACGCTGCTCGATCATGCGCCGTGCAGTATTTTTGTGGCGCAGACGAAGGATTGATTTTCACGCCCGGGACGCCGGGCGAAGCCAAAGGGGCGCGTTCGCGCTCCATTCAACCTTTCTCGCGGTGGGTCGTTATCACCCATGTGAAACTCACTGTGCAACGACCAATGTGGTGGCAACTCTCCCGCATCGTCGACGCGTTCCTATCGAAGGCTTCATGAGCCGCGCCGTCGTTCCCGCCGAGCGGATCGCGCAGTCGATTATCGTGCTGCGCGGCTATAAGGTCATGCTCGATGCCGACCTCGCCGCGCTCTATGGCGTCCAGACTCGGGTGCTCAACCAGGCGATCAAACGCAACCTCGATCGATTTCCCGCCGATTTCATGTTTCGGCTCTCGGCACGGGAGCTCGAGACTTGGAGATCACAAGTTGTGATCTCCAAACCGCGCGCTAGGATGGGGTTGCGTCGGGCGCCCTTCGCGTCGGAGTAGATACGAAGTTCAGCCAGCGTCCGCTCACACGTCCCATAGTTATCAACGTAATCCGGCACCGATTTGGTCACCCCGCCTTGATCGTATTCACCAGCACACCCACCTTGCTCACTTCCACCTCCACCGTGTCGCCGGGCTTCATCCACACCGGTGGATTGCGGCGAGCGCCGACGCCGCCCGGGGTGCCGGTGACGATGACGTCGCCCGGCTCCAGTGTCGTGAAGGTCGAGATGTAGTTGATGAGCCGCGGGATGCGGTGGATCATCTGTTCTGTGGTGGCGTGCTGCATGACCTGGCCGTTCAAGCGCGTCTCGAGCGTCAGTTCCTCGCCGTCCGCGATCTCGTTGCGCGTGACCATCCACGGGCCGAATCCGCCGGTGCGGCTGAAGTTCTTGCCCGCGGTCCACTGCAGGGTGTGGCGCTGCCAGTCGCGCACCGAGCCGTCGTTGTAGCAGGCGTAACCGGCAACGTGCTTCCACGAATTTTCCTGTGAGATGCGCCGTCCGGGCTTTCCGATGACGACCGCGATCTCGCCTTCGTAGTCGAGGTTGGTCGATTCGGGCGGCATGAGGATAGCCTGCCGGTGCCCGACCTGCGATTCCGCGACGCGGATGAAGAGCGCGGGGTTCTCGGTCTTGTCGCGGCCGGTCTCCATGCGGTGTTCTTCGTAGTTCAAGCCCACGCAGACGATCTTTCCCGGGTTCGGAATGACAGGAAGGAAAGTCACTTTGGAGAGCTTGAGATCGGCCTTCTTCGCGGCCTTCGCGATCTTCTCGCCTTCAGCGAGCGCGCCCCCGGCCAGCAGGGCACGCAGGTCCGGATACTTCCTGCCGATGCGGCGCGTGAGATCGACGATTCCGTCGCCGATCACGATGCCGTAGCCGGCCCCTTTTGAAGTGCGGTAGCTCGCGAGCTTCATTGTTTTCTCCCTGCGTGAAGCGCGCTAGTTTACCGCAAGCGTCAGAAGCGCATGGTCGCCCCGGCGACGAAGGCCCAATCGACGCTCAACTGGGTGCCGTTGTAGAAACGATAAATCGGCACCTGCACGAAGCTGTAGAGCTGAAGATCGTGCGTGAGCGAGTAGATGAGGCCCGGGCTCAAGAAAACGGACTTCGATCCGCTCAGGTCCGGCTCCGCGTTCGCGCCCGAGTCCTTTCCCTTGATCAGGCTGTTGACCTGAAGCAGGGCCTGCCAATCGTGACCGAGGGGATAGCGATAGCCGACGTTGAGCTGGAACTGATTGCCGGGCTTGTATTCCTCCTTGATGCTCACCGCCTGCTGATACAGCGCCTGGACGAACCAGCTCGAGTCCTGATGAATGCCCGGTGCGGAGTAGTAACCGCCCAGCACGAGGTCGGTGCTTCCGGTCCCCGGCTGCAGCGCGCGCTCGGCGACGGCGCCGTCGGCGTTGCTGATGCGGTAGTCCCCGGTCGGCAGCTTCAGGCCGAAGATCAGGCCCTGGCTGACCACCGGATTCTTCTCGTTGTCGAAGCGGTACATCCCGAGCACGCGCGTATCGCCGATCTTGGTGAAGTCCCATTTCTCGAATGTCGCGGCTCCGGTCGGGTCGGCGATATGCGAGTGAGAACGGTCCACTACGGGCACGGATACCGAAACGGCCCAGCTCTTCGAGACGGTGTAGTCCAGGGTCGTCAGCAGGTTGCGGTTGATGGTCCGTAGTTCCGTCGTGTCGGCAGTGTCGTCGGCCTGCGAGATCCGTTTGGTGCCCTGCATGAGATGCTTCTGCTCGACGAACTCGAAGCGCTCGTCGAGCCGGAAGGCACCGGGTTCGCTGGCGACGCCTTGCGTCGACCAGTTGGTGTTGAGCACGCAGAAAGCCGAACCGCAGGACGCTTCGGTGCCTGCGGCAGCGAGGAGCGCGAGGCTTCCCGAGCACGCGATTGCAAATTGCTTGTTCATTTCTTTTCCTCCTGAGATAGTCGCGCGCCCGTTGTTCGAACTCGAGCGTGCGCAACGAGCGTACGGCCGCAGCCGTACGCTATGGAGCAGCGGGAATCAGGAGAAGTAAGGCGGGGCGCGCGGAGGCGCGCAAGGATCGAGCGCCGCCTGAGGCTGCGGCTCGGAGAAAAGGTCCCGGACCGGCCCGGAGGCGGGCGTCGGGCAGAGGAGGGCGGGCGCGGCGCCCGAAATCGCGGGGCCGCGCTCGGCATTGAAGGGGCACAGGGCGCAATGCGAAGGCCGGGCGCCTTTGCTCAAGGGACTTTCGCCCGCGTGTTTCAGGCCGGTCGCGCTGCAGACCTCGGAGGGCAGCGCCGGGGCGTTCGGCTTGGCGTTC
>DATHHZ010000162.1:0-2167 GCA_035316965.1 Burkholderiales bacterium
TGGGAAAATAGGGGTCTGTCCCCGGTTTGCTATCGCGGCGCTTCTGCTTTTCGCTGCGCTCGCGCACGCGCAGGATCCGGCCGCGGGCTATCCGTCGAAGACGATCCGCATCTTCGGGCAGGGCACGGGCAGCACCGCCGATTACCTCTCGCGCTACCTCGCCCAGAAGCTCACTGAGCGCTGGGGGCAGCCGGTGATCGTCGACAGCCGCGCGGGCGCCGGAGGCACCATTCCCACGGACGTCGTCGCCAAGTCGCCGCCCGACGGCTACAACCTGGTGATGGGACACATCGGGCCCATGGTGAGCGCGGTCACGCTCTACGCGACGAGTCTCCCCTACGATCCGGTCAGGGACTTCGAGCCGGTGACGATGGTGGCGCAGGGCGTGGTGGTACTGGTCACCCATCCCGCGGTTCCCGTTTCGACCGCGAAAGAGTTCATCGCCTACGCCAAGCAGAAAGGCGACCTCGCGTACGGCTCTGCCGGCAACGGCTCGACCAGCCATCTCGCGGGCGAGCTCCTGAAGAAGGTCACCGGCGTTCCACTGCAGCACATTCCGTACAAGAGCGCGGGCAACGCGCTCACCGCCGTGCTCGCGGGCGAGGTGCCGGTATCGTTCCTCTCGCCCCTCACCGCGCACGGTCAGTTGAAGGCGGGGAAGGTGAAAGCGCTGGCGGTGTCCTCCTCCACGCGCTTTCCGGGCGCGCCCGACATCCCGAGCGCCGTCGAAGCCGGCATCCCGGGAATGGAGGTGAAGCTCTGGTTCGGTCTCTTCGCGCCGGCGAAAACTCCGCGCGCGGTCGTCGCCAAGCTCAACCGCGAGATCGGCGACATCCTGCGCGCGCCCGAGACTCAGGAAACGTTTCTCAAGCAAGGCGTGGCGGCCGCGCCCGGCTCGCCCGAGGAGCTCGGCGACTGGGTCAGAGCCGAGCTCGCGCGCTGGACGCCCATCATCCAGGCGACGGGCATCAAGGCCGATTGAGAGAGCAGGAGATCGAGATGAGAGCACGCGCAGCATACCTCGCAGCGATCCTCGCGTTCGTAGGGGCGAACGCCGCCTCCGCCGCGGACCGACTCTACACCGCGTACAACATCTGGTTCGAATCGCCGACGAAGGTCTACTCGACCAACTACCAGAAGGGCAACCTCCTGCCCGCGGGAAGCGAAGTGAAGGACGTCAACCGCTCCTCGAAGAAGGTCGAGTTCACGGACCCGAAACTGGGGATGAAGTTCTCGGTCGAGTTCGTGGGAAAGCATCATCCCGGCGTGACGGGGGAACAGTGGATCGACCGCTTCCTCACCACCAGGAATTTCGCGGCGCTCAGCAAGGGCCTGACCCCCGCAGAGATCAAGGCCATCAGGGCCGGACAGGTGCAGGCCGGCATGTCCAAGAAGGCCGTCCTGGTGAGCGTCGGCTATCCTCCCGAGGTCGCCACCGCATCCACCAAGCTCGATGCGTGGAAGTACTGGCGGCATCGCTTCGGGAGCTACCTGGTGCAGTTCAGCAACGGGAAAGTGGCGAAAAGCGAGCAGTGAACGGACGCATCGCCGAAGGATGAACGCGCACCCTCACCCCTGCCCTCTCCCGCAAGCGGGAGAGGGAGCCAGCCAGTCCCCTCTCCCTCTGGGAGAGGGCTAAGGTGAGGGAATGAAGTACCGCAAACTCGGCAGCAAGGGCCCGATGGTCTCCGCGATCGGCCTGGGCGCGGGCAGCGCCACCACGAATTTCGGCGAGCGCGACGACGAGGTGCAGATCGACACCGTGCACCGCGCGATGGACCTCGGCGTCACGCTCTTCGACACCGCCGACCGCTACATGAAGGGGCGGCATGAGTGCATGCTCGGCCGCGCGCTGAAGGGCCGGCGCGACAAGCTGATCGTCTGCTCCAAGTTCGGCAATATCGACAATCCGGACGGCAGCAAGGCCTACAACGGCAAGCCCGAGTACGTGCGCTCGGCCTGCGAGGCGAGCTTGAAGCAGCTCGGCCTCGAAACCATCGACCTCTACTACCTGCACCGCATCGATCCCGACGTGCCGATCGAGGAGACGGTGGGCGCGATGGCGGGGCTCGTGAAAGCGGGCAAGGTGCGATACCTGGGGCTTTCGGAAGCGGGACCGGATTCGCTCAAGCGCGCCTCGAAGATCCACCCCATCACCGCGCTGCAG
>DATHHZ010000163.1:0-4715 GCA_035316965.1 Burkholderiales bacterium
CCGAGACTATGACCGACCAGGATCGCCGGCGCGCGATAGTTCTCGCGCAGAAAATCGGCCGCGGCGACGAGGTCGCCGATGTTCGAGGAAAAATTGGTGTTGGCGAAGTCGCCTTCGCTCCCTCCCAAGCCGGTGAAGTCGAACCGCAGCACGGCGATGCCACGCTCGGCGAGCGCGGCGCTGACGTAGGTCGCCGCCTTGGTGTCCTTCGAGCAGGTAAAGCAATGGGCGAACAGGGCGTACGCGAGCGGAGATTCGGTGGGCGAGTCCAGCCGCGCCGAAAGCGGGGCGCCGGATTCGCCGGGAAAGCTGATCGCCCGAGTGTTGGGTGCCATGGTTGCTCCTCCAGGGGGAAATCCCCTCCGAGTGTTGCACAAGGCACGGTGAGGACGCCAGCGGCTGCGCCGCGAGATAATCGAGGCCATGTCCTCGCAATCGCATGAAATCGATTCGCCATCGCCCTGGGTGCGTCGCTGGGCCGCGTTGATCCGGCGCGGCGGGCGCGTTCTCGACGTCGCCTGCGGACATGGCCGGCATTTGCGCTATCTGAGTTCCCTGGGTTTCGCCGTCGTCGGAGTCGATCGCGATGAGGCGGCGCTCGTTGCGCTCAGGGGAATCGGCGGGGTCGAGATTCACGTTGCGGACATCGAGGCGGGGCCCTGGCCTTTCGCGCCCGGCGGATTCGACGGCGTGGTCGTGACCAACTACCTGCATCGACCGCTTTTTCCGGATCTGGTGGGTGCATTGCGTCCCGGCGGCGTGCTGATCTACGAAACCTTCGCCCTGGGCAACGAGCGCTACGGCCGACCGAGCAATCCGGCGTTCCTGCTGCGGCCCGACGAGCTGCTCCACAGCCTGGAACCCTTGGCCGTGGTTGCGTTCGAACAGGGGCTGATTTCCGAGCCGAAGCAGGCGGTGATTCAGCGCATCTGCGCGGTGCGCGCAGATAAGAGTTCGGCACCGCTCGATGTCGTCCCGCCGCCATCCGGCAGCCAGGTGATTGCGCTAGAATGAGGCGCTCAAACGAAAGGCGAAGCCGTATGCTCTCCGGGTCCATGGTTGCGATCGTTACACCGATGCAGGACGATGGGCGCCTCGATTTCGAGCGCTTCAAGTCGCTCATCGATTTCCACATCGAGCAGGGCACCGACGGCGTCGTCGTCGTCGGCACCACGGGAGAATCGCCCACCGTCGATTTCGACGAACACAAGGAACTGATCCGGCTGGCCATCGCCCACGCGCGCGGCCGCGTCCCGATCGTGGCCGGCACGGGCGGCAATTCCACGGCCGAGGCCATCGAGCTCACTCAGTCGGCGAAAAACGCCGGCGCCGATGCCTGCCTTTCGGTCGTGCCGTACTACAACAAGCCCACGCAGGAAGGCCTCTACCGGCACTTTCGCACCATCGCGGAGAAGGTGGACATCGCGCAAATCGTGTACAACGTTCCCGGCCGGACCGTCGCCGATCTCGCCAGCGAAACGACGTTGCGGCTTGCACAGATCCCGAACATCATCGGCATCAAGGACGCCACCGCCAGCATCGAGCGCGGCTCGGATCTGCTGCGCCGCGCGCCCAAGGGTTTCATGGTCTACAGCGGCGATGACGCGAGCGGGCTCGCGCTCATGCTCCTCGGCGGCAAAGGGATCATTTCGGTGACCGCCAACGTCGCCCCTCGGCTGATGCACGAAATGTGCTCGGCGGCGCTCGCCGGTGACTTGGAGAAGGCGCGCGAATTGAATTTCAAGCTGCTGGGACTTCACACAAAGCTCTTCGTCGAGGCCAATCCGATCCCCGTGAAATGGGCGGTGGCGCAGATGGGACTGATCGGCATGGGCATCCGCCTGCCGCTCACGCCGCTCTCGCAGCAATTCCACGAAGTCGTCAGGGAAGCCATGCGCCAAGCCGACGTCACGCCCGCGAGCGGCCTGCGCGTCGTCGAGGGAAAGGCGGGATGACGCGGTACGGCTGCGCCGTCGTCGCGGCAGTGCTGGGGCTGACGCTTGCCGGCTGCGGCACGCTGTTCGATTCCGCGAAGGTCGATTACAAGTCCGAGAAGAAGCTCCCGCCGCTCGAGGTTCCGCCCGACTTGACCACGCCGGCTCGTGACGAGCGCTATCAGATCCCGGAAGGGAGCCCGGCCGGGACGACGACTCTTTCGGCCTACAACGCCGAGCGCAGCGGCACATCGCGGCCCGGGTCGACCGCGATCCTGCCTGAAATCGACAAAATGCGGATCGATCGATCCGGCAGCGAGCGCTGGCTGGTCGTGTCGGAGCCGCCCGAGAAAGTCTGGCCCATCGTCAAGGATTTCTGGCAGGGGCTGGGCTTCGTGATCAAAACCGAGGCTCCCGAAGCCGGGGTCATGGAGACCGACTGGGCCGAAAACCGCGCAAAGATCAAGCAGGATCCGATTCGAAACCTGATCGGCGGTATTCTCGACGGAGCCTACTCCACCGGCGAGCGCGACAAATTCCGCACGCGCCTGGAGCGCGGCGCACAGCCCAACACCACCGAGATCTACATCACCCACCGGGGCGTGGCCGAGGTCTATGTCAACCAGTACCGCGACAGCACGGTGTGGCAGCCCCGGCCCCCGGACCCGAGCATAGAGGCCGAGTTTCTGCGCCGGCTGATGGTCCGCTTCGGAGCGGAGGACGCGCGTGCGCGAGCGCAGCTTGCGGTGAACAAGGACGATGGACGGGCGAAGATCGTGCCGGTCGAGAACGGCGTCGGCAGGCTCGAGCTCGCAGAGCCGTTCGACCGGGCCTGGAGGCGCGTCGGACTCGTGCTCGATCGCGTAGGCTTCACCGTCGAGGACCGCGACCGCTCGAAGGGTTTCTACTTCGTGCGGTACGTCGATCCGGAGGCCGACGCGCTCGACAAAAAGAACGACAGTTTTCTTGCCAAGCTCATGTTCTGGCGCTCCGCGCCTGATCCCAAGGCCGAGCAGTATCGCGTATTCGTGAAAGATCGCAACGACTCGAGCGAAGTGCAGGTCCTCAACAAGGAAGGCGACCCGGCATCCTCCGATACAGCGCGCAGGATTCTATCCCTGCTGCAGCAGCAACTGAAGTAGCCTTGCTCGGATTGATCCGGTAGATCCGGCGCCGCTTCCCTGATGCGCTTCGCTTCGCTTGGTAGTGGCCGCCAGGGCAACGCCCTTGTCGTCGAGGTCGCGCGGACGTGCCTCATGCTCGACTGCGGTTTTTCACTGCGCGAAACCGTGTCACGTCTGGCTCGCGTCGGCCTCGAGCCTTCCGATCTCCGCGGAATAATCGTCACGCACGAGCACGCCGACCATGGCGAAGGCGTATTTCCGTTCGCGCGCCGTTTCGGTGTCCCGGTGTGGCTGACGCACGGCACGCTCGTCGCCCTGCGCGAAACGCTCGCCGATGCCGATGAGGAGTGCTCGTTCAATCTGATCGATTCACAGTGCAGCTTCCCGGTCGATGACCTGCTGGTGCAGCCGTTTACGGTGCCGCACGATGCGCGCGAGCCGGTCCAGTACGTGCTCTCCGACGGTGCGAGCCGGCTGGGTGTCCTGACCGACACCGGTTGCTCGACGGCGCACATCGAATCGAATCTGTCCGGTTGCGACGCGTTGGTGCTCGAGTGCAACTACGATTCCAATATGCTTGCGAGCGGGCCTTATCCGGCGGCGCTGAAGACGCGCATCGCAAGCCGCCTCGGGCATCTGGACAACCGAACTTCGGGGGAGATACTCGCGGCGCTCGATCGCAGCCGGCTAAAGCACGTGATCGCCGCGCACCTCTCGCAAACGAACAATACCCCGGAACTGGCCCGGGCCGCGCTCGCAGAGGCGCTGCACTGCGAGCCTCGGTGGATATCGGTGGCGACGCAGGACGAAGGCTTGCCTTGGCGAGAGTTGTAGGTTCTACAGCCCGGTCGTATTCACGGACACCGTCGGAAGCGACGATTCCCAGATTTCGTCGAATCGCTCGCGCATCGGCTGGCACTCCTTCGGGTCATTGATTACGAGCACCCCGCGAGGCTGCGTCGTCACCGGCCGGCGCACCAGATGGTCGCCATCGGCGAGCACGAAGCAATCTTGCACCTTGGCCGCCTCTCCCTGCGTCTGGAAGATGAGGACCGCGGAGGTATAACTTCCCATCAAGGCGATCAATCGCGGGCAGCGTTTGGTGACATGCTCGACGTCATGAAGCGCGACGTAGATGCGACGCGTACGGCTTTCTCGAAGGAAGCGCGTGAGCGTCTCGACGCGACTCGTCGAGTTCATTTCCAGCTCCGAGAGATCCGGATCGAAGATGCGCAGTTCCCGGCGCGTGAGGCCGAGAAGCCTATTGAAGCCTTCCAGATAGTCGGTCCTTGCCTGGAGCAGAATCCGCTCGGGAACCGCCCCGGCGGAGGGCTCACTCATGGCGCTCTCCGATGCGAAGCCAGCCGGCGAGGTACCAATCGTGCAGCAGCCGAAGGAGCGGCAGCGGGAGGCGCTCGCCCGGCGGCAGGACGCGCTCGTCGGCGAGACGCGCGAGGAATCTTCGCAATCGTCCGGGCGGCTCGACCCGCTCTCCGTTGACGAAGAACTCCCGCTCCCGGAACAGCATCCTGGTGCGCAGGTCCAGGCGCAGGCCCCGGGCGCGGCACAGCGCGGCGAACCTCGCGGGCGAGCGCGGACTGCGCGGCCGCGAAAACACGATTTGCGGCTTGGGTGCCGACAGGTACTCGCCCAGCAA
>DATHHZ010000164.1:0-7683 GCA_035316965.1 Burkholderiales bacterium
CCGACACGCAACCGCGTCTCGCCGACTTGACAAGCTGTGAAGACTGGCTTGCGCGCGCGGCGCTTGCCGGCATGCCGCATGCCTGCAGCGCGCTTCTGACGCTGCTCGAGGAGATCGAAGCTCATCCGCCCAGGCATTCGGCCTACCTGCAGATCCTCGAGCGGCTGCGCTATCCCGTCATGCATGCCGAAGCGGAACAAGCCAAGGGCTTCGCCGGAAAACCCCTGCCGCTCAACCATAGCGAAGCCGCAGCCTTCGTTCAGGCGAACGGCTTGTGGGCCGCGATGCTCCGGGCTTATGGACGCCTCCTGAGCGCCGCGTTGAAAGGCAAGCATCCCGAGCTCGAGCCCTCGCTCGCCCGACTTTTCCAGCGCGTGCTCGCCTGCGCGGGAGAAACGATCGGGACCTGCGTGCTCGCGCGACGTGAGTTCGGAGCGGACTACTGGAGGTTGGTGCACCAGGCCTACACGGCAGCCGAAGCGCGCGCAATCAGGGGCGAGACTGTCGCTGATCTGAGCGTCGAGTCCTCGCCGATGGCGGCGTACGTGGAAGTGCTGATGCTGCAGCTTGCCCAACCGCACCGCCTGTCTCACCGAGAACTCGATTGGACGCGCAAGTGGGCCCGTCTCTGGGCGCACAAGGCCGTGCTCAGCCGCGAGGCGCCTTGGCACGACGGCTACGCTGTGGATCTCGCAGGAGCTTCGGGGCCCGCCTTGGCGAAGGCGGCGGCCAATTCGTCGACCTTGCGCTTTCTCGATCTCGCCCGCGTTGCCCCCTCGATCAGCACACGCATCCAGCGCCTAGAAGAAGGCGCCGAGCCTGCCACGCTCGGACTCGGTTCCGATTGCACGCGACTTGCCGCTCAGGATCTGCTCAAGACGCTGCAGCGTGCCTGGATCGATTCCGCACCGGCGCGCGACTTTCCGCGCCGCGCACGCCCCTCGCCTATGGAATTGGTGAGCGGTTTTGCCGCGATTCACCACGCGATCGAAGGTAATCCCGTCGCGAAGAGCGCGAGTCCATCGAGCTATTCCTACGGGGAAGCCGAACGATTTCATACGTTCCAACCCTGCGCGGAGCGGGATACGCGCGAGCAAGGTCCGGAGACCTGGGAAACGCTGGGGGAATCGGACGACGGATTCAGACTTTGCCGCAGGACGCAGGGCATGCGTCTTGCCCACCGACAACTCGTGGCGCTGCGGCCAAGCGGCGCGCGCCAGTTCATCCTTTGCCACGTCGACTGGCTCATCGAAGGACCAGATCAAACCCTCACTATCGGGGCCCGAGCTCTGAAGGGGGAAGCAAAAGCCTGCGCCGTGCGGTCGTCCGACCGGAGCGCCCCACAGCGGGCCGATGCATTGATGCTGCCGGTCGCGCCGGGTCTGTCACCTGCGCTCGTGCTGCCCGCGGGTTGGTACCGGCGCGCCGGCACGCTCGAACTCGATCTCGGCAATGCCATACGACGCGTCACGCTTGCCGGCTTGCTCGAACACGGTTTCGACTACGATCGGGTCCGCGTTTCAACGTCTTGAACAAGCGTTAGTCTCATCTCTTCGGACGGGACACCACTCGCAACGAGTTTTTCGCGCGGCCGGTCGTTTAAAATGCCTGATGGCGGCCGCGGACAGACCGACTCCCACCGAAATCAAGCTGCACCAGAAATCCCGGGTGCTCGAGGTTTCATTTTCCGACGGCAGCCGTTTCGAGCTGCCCTACGAATTCCTGCGCGTGTACTCCCCGTCGGCCGAAGTGCGCGGCCACGGACCGGGACAGGAAATCCTGCAGGTCGGCAAGAAGGACGTGGACATCCTGAGCCTGGAACCGGTGGGCAGCTACGCGGTGCAGCCGCATTTTTCCGACGGGCACGGCACCGGCATTTATTCCTGGGACTACCTCTACGATCTGGGCACGAATCGTCAATCTCTCTGGCAGACTTATCTCGAGCGGATCGAGGCAGCCGGGGCGCGCCGCGAAGCCTGAGCACCGAAATGAACACGTCTTAACGGCGTGCTAGCATGCTCGCGTGAGTCAAACCCACTTCGGATACCAGCGCATCGACAAGGCCCAAAAGGCTTCGCGCGTCGCCAGCGTTTTTTCCTCGGTCGCAGCCCGGTACGATCTGATGAACGATTTGATGTCCGGCGGCCTGCACCGGCTGTGGAAGGCCTTCGCGGTGGCGCTCGCCGGCGTGCGCGAGGGCGAGCGGGTGCTCGATGTGGCCGCCGGATCAGGCGATCTGACTTTCGACTTCGCGAAGCGTGTCGGGACGAGCGGAGAGGTGTGGCTCACCGACATCAACCGTGCGATGCTGGAGCGAGGCCGCGATCGTCTGCTCGACCGCGGCCGCACGGTCCCCGCCGTGCAGTGCGACGCGGAAGAGCTGCCGTTTCCTTCGAACTACTTTGACTGCGTCAGCGTCGCGTTCGGCCTGCGCAACATGACCGACCAAGACGCGGCGCTCGCCGAAATGCGCCGCGTGCTGAAACCCGGCGGGAGGCTGCTCGTGCTCGAGTTCTCCCGCATCTGGCGGCCGCTCGCGAGGGCCTACGACTGGTACTCGTTCAAGGTGCTTCCCTGGCTGGGCAAGACGGTGACGGGCGATGACTCGGCTTATCGTTATCTCGTCGAATCGATCCGCATGCACCCCGACCAGGAGAGCCTGAAGGGTATGCTGGAACGGGCGGGGCTCGAGGATGTCGAATATTTCAACCTGAGCGCGGGCGTGGTGGCGTTGCACCGGGGCCACAAATTTTGAATCGCGGAGAGAGACCATGAAAAATTTGATCGTTTTCTTGTTCACGCTGGCTTTCGGTGCCGGCATCCTGGCAGATGACGTCCAGGCGGCCAGGCTCGGTGGCGGCAGAAGTCTCGGAGTCCAACGCCAGGTCACCGCGCCTCCGAAGCAGGCGACTCCTCCGACGCAGCAGCAGCCGGCAACGACGCCGCAACCGTCCGGGCCGGGACGCTGGTTTGCACCTCTTGCCGGACTCGCCGCGGGCCTTGGCCTGGGCTGGCTGTTCGCGCAAGGGGGTTTCGGGCCCGCGATCGGCGCGCTTCTCATGGCCTTGCTTGCCGGTGCCGTCGTGTTCGCTTTGATGCGTCTGCTGTCGAGGCGGCGCGCGCAGGGACCGCAGGTACAGTACGCCGGTTTCGGCAACGAAACCGTGGCTGCGCCGCCGCCCTCGCAGCTTCCCGGGGACGCGGGTGTGCAGCCGAATTACCGCAGCCAATTCGTCTCCAATATTCCGGCGGGCTTTGACGTCGAAGGCTTTCTCAAGGAGGCCCGGCGCAACTTCCTGCGCCTGCAGGAAGCGAACGACCGCGGCGACCTCGCGCGGCTGCGCCAAGTCACGACCGAGGACATGTTCAACACGCTGAAAGGCGACGTCGTCGCGCATTCGGGCGCGCAACAGACCGACGTGGTGACTTTGAATGCTGCGCTTCTGGAGCTCGTCACCGAGGGCGGGCTGCATTGGGCGAGCGTGCGATTTTCCGGTTCGATCCGCGAAGAGGCGAATGCGCTGGCCGAGCCGTTCGAAGAGATCTGGCACGTGCGAAAGCCGGTGACCGGCTCCTCGGGCTGGCTGCTCGCTGGGATACAGCAGCTCAGCTGATTCGCTCCCACGGGACCCGACCCGGAAACCCCATGATCGAGCGAGGCGCGATCTCAGGGCTGAATCATCTTCTGAGGCAGCAACCGTGGGCCGCGGAGCGACTGAGATCCTTTGCGGGTCAAGGCGTGGAATTTCGCTGCCCGCCTTTTCCGGACCTGCGCTTGAGGATCACGGATAACGGTCTTCTCGATCGGGCACGCGTTGAAACGGCAAGCGCGCTGGTCGTGAAGATCACCCCGGGCGCCTTTCCGTTCCTACTTGCTCGCGACGAGACCGCCAGAAAGCAGGTTGAAATCGAGGGTTCGGCGGACTTGGCGAGTGCGGTGGACCACCTGTTCCGCAATCTCACCTGGGATTTCGAGGAAGATCTCTCCAAGCTGTTCGGCGACATCATTGCCCACCGCCTCGCTTCTAGCGGCAGGGCCCTCGCCGCGTGGCAGCGCGACGCCGCATTGCGCCTTGCCGAAAACCTTGTGGAGTACTGGACCGAAGAGCAGCCCCTGCTCGCGCGGCCCGCCGATGTGGAGAACTTTTGTCGCAACGTCGACACGCTGCGCGACGACGTGGCACGGATCGAGAAGCGCATCGAGCACCTTTCGGCATCGGGCAAGCGCCGCTAAGGGGCAGCCGCCGCTCCCGGGGTGAGGCCGACCGATTCTGGTAAATTGGCCGCTTCGCCCTGCGGGCTCCCACCTCCTTGCTTCGTCTCGCCAAGATCCTCTGGATAGCCCTGCGCTTCGGGCTGGACGAGTTCGCGCTCGCTTCGGGTAGCAAGCTCGCGCGCGCTCTGAACGCCCTTCTTTTCTTTCGCGCGCTCTCCGAGCCGCGCGGCGCGCGGCTGCGCCTGGCGCTCGAAGCGCTCGGCCCCATTTTCGTCAAGTTCGGCCAGGTGCTCTCGACACGCCGGGACTTGCTCCCCGCCGACCTCGCCGACGAGCTGGCGAAACTCCAGGACCGGGTGCCGCCGTTTCCAGGCGAGATCGCGGTGGCCGAGGTCGAGAGCGCGTTCGGCAGGCCGATCGCAAGAATTTTCGAGAAATTCGAACTGCAGCCCGTCGCGAGCGCGTCGGTCGCCCAGGTGCATCTCGCCGTGCTTCCCGGCGGCACCGAGGCGGCGGTCAAGATCCTGCGGCCGGGAATGCTGCCGGTGATCGCGAAAGACCTCGCGCTGATGGACGCGGCCGCGGGCTTGGTCGAGCGCTTCTGGGCCGACGGCAGGCGCTTGAAGCCCCGCGAAGTGGTCGCAGAATTCGCGCGGCATTTGTCCGAGGAGCTCGACCTCGTGCGCGAAGCGGCGCACGCGAGCCAGCTGCGCCGCAACTTCCTGGACTCGCCGCTTCTCGCCGTGCCGGAGGTGTACTGGGACTTCTGCACGAGCACTGTCATGACGATGCAGAGGATGCACGGTACCCCGGTGAGCCGGGTGCAAGAGCTGCGCCGGCAGGGCGTGGACATTCCGAAGCTCGCGCGCACGGGCGTCGAGATCTTCTTCACGCAGGTGTTCCGCGACGGCTTCTTTCATGCGGACATGCATCCGGGAAACATCCTGGTGACGCCCGATGGCCGCTACGTCGCGCTCGACTTCGGCATCATGGGAACCCTCACCGAGGTCGACAAGCAGTATCTCGCGCAGAACTTCCTCGGTTTCTTCAGGCGCGATTACGCCCGCGTGGCGCGGGCGCACCTCGAGGCGGGCTGGGTGCCGTCCGATACGCGAATGGACGAGTTCGAAGGCGCGATTCGCGCCGTGTGCGAGCCGTTCTTCGACCGACCGCTGAAGGAAATCTCCTTCGGACGGGCGCTCGTGCGCCTGTTCCAGACCTCGCGCCGCTTCAACGTCCAGATCCAGCCGCAGCTCGTCATGCTGCAGAAGACGCTCCTCAATATCGAGGGGCTCGGGCGCCAGCTCGACCCGGACCTCGACCTGTGGACCACTGCCAAGCCGTTCCTCGAGAACTGGATGCGCGAGCAAATCGGCCTGAAGGGGCTGCTGCGCGCGCTTCGCAACGAGGCGCCGCGCTGGGCGACGATGCTGCCGCAGCTGCCGCGCCTTCTGCACCACGCGCTCGCAGACGACCGCGTCGGGCACATCGAGCGCGCGCTCGAAGAGCTGCTGGTGCTCCAGCGGCGCCGCAACCGGATGATCGGCGTTGCGGTCGCGCTGCTTGCGCTGGCGCTGATTCTGGCCGCGGCCCTGGGCCTCGCCTAAGCCGGAACGCGGCGCGCTCCGGTCTATAATCCGCGCCATGCTGATCGCATCCGTCGTGCTTTATCTGCTTGTCACGATCGCGATCGGTCTGTGGGCGGCGATGCGGGTGAAAAACTCGAAGGACTACGTCGTCGCCGGCCGCAGCCTGCCTCTCTACATGAACACGGCGACGGTCTTCGCCACCTGGTTCGGCGCCGAAAGCGTGCTCTCCGTTTCGGTCGAGTTCTCCAAGAGCGGGCTGGGCGGCATCGTTGCCGATCCCTTCGGCTCCTCCGTCTGCCTGGTCATCGTCGCGCTTCTCTTCGCGCGCGCGTTCTACCACATGGACCTGCTCACCATCGGCGATTTCTACCGCAAGCGCTATGGCAGGGCCATGGAGCTCGGTACCAGCGTAGTCATCGCTATCTCCTATCTCGGCTGGACCGCGGCGCAGCTGACGGCGCTCGGCCTGGTTTTCTCGACCCTGACGAACGGCGCCATCTCGCTCGAGACTGGAATCGTCATCAGCGGTGCCGTCGTCCTCGCCTACACCATCTGGGGCGGGATGTGGTCCGTGGCCATGACCGATCTCTTCCAGTCGGTCATGATCATCGTCGGCCTCGGGGTCATCGCCTGGTTCGTCGGCGATATGGCGGGCGGGCCCGGTAAGATCATCGCCGCAGCCGCCGAGACGGGAAAGTTCGAGTTCTGGCCCAAGGGCGGCGCCAAGGAATGGCTCGCCTTCGTCACCGCATTCCTGACGCTGGCGATTGGCTCGATCCCGCAGCAGGACATCTTCCAGCGCGTCACCTCCGCGAAGAACGAGAGGACCGCGGTCGCCGGCAGCCTGCTCGGCGGGGTCGTTTACTTCACCTTCGTGTTCGTGCCCATCTACATCGTCTGCGCCGGGCTCCTCATCGATCCGTCCCTCGGCCAGCTGCTGTCGGCCCCGGATGCGCGCGAGACGCAGCGCCTCTTGCCCGAGTTCATCCTCGGCCACACGCCCATGTGGATACAGGTGCTCTTCTTCGGCGCCCTGCTGTCGGCGATCCTGTCGACGGCGAGCGGGGCGATCATCGCCCCGACCTCGCTGTGCACGGAAAACATCATCCGTCCGCTCTATCCGAACATGAGCGACAGCCAGTTCCTCCTCACGCTTCGCGTCGTCCTGGTGTCCTTCACATTCGCCGCCCTGGTCTTTGCCCTGCGCTCGAAGCAAACGATGTACGACATGGTGCAGAACGCTTACACCGTAACGCTGGTGGCCGCGCTGGTGCCGCTCGCGGCGGGAATCTTCTGGAAGAGAGCGAACAATACGGGCGCGATCCTATCCGCGGTGTTCGGACTCGTCGCCTGGCTGATCGCGGCTTTCATCGCGGCGGACGCCACCGTGCCGCCGACGCTCGTCGGCCTCGCGTTCTCCATCTTAGGCATGGTCCTCGGCGCTATCGTGCCAAGCGCCGTGCCGCAGGCGCATCGCCACAGCGCCCCCCGCTAGTCCGCTCCCGCCCGGACTCGGCTACAATTCGCGCGGCCGCTTTCGCGGCCCGATCCAAGGGGGCTCCATGTTCGCTCGCCTCATGCCGCACGAAGGCCGGTTCTTCACCTATTTCACCGAGCACGCCACGCTCATCCTGCAAGGCGCGGTCGAGCTGAGAGCGATGATGGACGACAGGGGCGAGACCGAGAGCCGGGCTCGCAACATCAAGACCATCGAGAACAAGGCCGACACCGTCACCTACCAGACGATCCAGCTCCTGCACACGACTTTCATCACGCCGATCGACCGTGACGAGATCCACCAGCTCATCACCCGCATGGACGACATCCTCGACTTGATGGAAGACGTATCGCAGAGCGTGTTCCTCTACGACATCCGCA
>DATHHZ010000165.1:0-5458 GCA_035316965.1 Burkholderiales bacterium
AAGGACACCGTGGTAGCGGGGGAGATCTACGACCACACCATCGACGTGATTCTGCGCGCCGAAGCGCTAGGCGGCTTCCAAGCGCTGGCGCCGAAAGACATTTTCGACGTCGAATACTGGGACCTCGAGCAAGCGAAGCTGAACAAAGGGGGGAAGCCGCAGGCTTTTGCGGGCGAAGTAGCGCTCGTCACCGGCGCGGCCTCCGGCATCGGAAAAGCGGCGGTGGAGGCCTTTCTCGCCCGCGGTGCCGCCGTCGCTGGACTCGACGTCGACCCCAGGATCGAATCGCTCCACACCCGCCCGGATTTTGTCGGGCTGCGCTGCGACGTGACCGACGACAAGCAAGTGGGGCTCGCGATCGGCCGCGCCGTCATGGTTTTCGGCGGCATCGACATGCTGGTGCTGAACGCCGGCATTTTCACGGCAAGCCGCAAGATCGTCGATTTGCCCACCGAAGAGTGGCGCAAGGCGATGAGCGTCAACCTCGATGCGAACCTGCTCCTGATGCGCACCTGCCATCCGTTCCTGAAACTCGCTCCCCGGGGCGGACGGGTGGTGGTCATCGGCTCGAAAAACGTTCCCGCGCCGGGTCCGGGGGCATCGGCCTACTCGGCTTCGAAGGCCGCGCTGAACCAGCTTGCGCGCATCGCGGCGCTCGAATGGGGCGCGGACGGAATACGCATCAACACCGTGCACCCGAACGCGGTGTTCGATACCGGCATGTGGACCGAAGAGGTACTCGGCCAGCGGGCCAAGCAGTACGCGATGACGGTGGAAGAATACAAGACCAACAACGTGCTCAAGACCCAAGTGGGCAGCCGCGACGTCGCGGAGCTGGCGGCGGAGATGTGCGGGGCCCTCTTCGCCAAGACCACGGGCGCGCAAGTGCCCGTGGACGGCGGCAATGAGCGCGTCATCTGACCGGAACGGTCATCCCCGCGTAAGCGGGGATCCAGTGGTTTCAAAAATCGCTGGATTCCCGCTTTCGCGGGAATGACGAAATCTTGGCTTCGAATATGCCTGTCGATGTCGAGACCCTGCGCTGGCGAGGGGCGCGGCTCGAGCTGATCGACCAGCGCGCCCTCCCCGCGCGTCTCGAATACGTGAGCTGCACGAACGCGGCCGAAGTTGCCGAGGCCATTCGCTCGATGGTGGTGCGCGGCGCTCCGGCGATCGGCTGCGCCGCGGCCTTCGGCGTGGCGCTCGAAGCGAAGCGCCAGGAGCGCTGCACGCGCGCCGAGTTCGACGCCGCGATGGAGATCGCGTTCAGGAGTCTCGCCGCGAGCCGGCCGACCGCCGTGAATCTCTTCTGGGCTCTCGACCGGATGCGCGCGGCCTTAGGCGCAGGGACCCGGGACGATCCAAGGTCGACAGCGGAGAGATTGGCCGACGCGGCGCTCGCGATTTTCAACGCGGACCTCGAAACCAACCGCGCCATAGGGCGAGCGGGCGCCGCTCTCGTGCCCGACGGAGCGCGCGTCCTCACCCACTGCAACACCGGATCCCTCGCCACAGCCGGCCACGGCACGGCGCTCGGTGTCATCCGCTCGGCGCGCGACCAGGGCAAGCGTATCTCCGTGATCGCGAGCGAGACCCGTCCGTATCTCCAGGGCGCGCGCCTCACCGCCTGGGAAATGATCCGGGAGAAGATTCCCGTCACGCTCATCACCGACAACGCGGCCGGGCACCTGATGCGCCTCGGAAAAATCGACCTCGTGCTCGTCGGCGCGGACCGCATCGCCGCGAATGGGGACGTGGCCAACAAGATCGGCACTTATACGCTTGCCGTGCTCGCCGAGCGCCACCGTATTCCCTTCTACGTCGCGGCGCCCCTTTCCAGCATCGACACCTCAGCTGCAGACGGAAGCGCAATCCCCATCGAGGAGCGCAGCGCCTCGGAAGTCACCGGCTACGCGGGCATGCGGTGGGCGCCCGAGGGCGTCAGCGTCGCCAACCCCGCTTTCGACATCACCCCCGCGGAGCTGGTGAGCGGACTCTTCACCGAGAAGGGCGCCGTGACGCGGCCTGACGCGCGCAAGATCCGTGCGTTGTTTCCGGCTTGACATGCGCCTGCCGCTCGCCCGCTCTATGGACCCTCGACTTTCACGCCCTTGGCGCGCAGCATCGCGATAACGCTGTCGGGCCCCACGAGGTGGGCCGCACCGACAACGATCATGTGGGTGCGCCCGTCCGCGATCATCTTTTCTATCTTCGGCAGCCACTTTTCGTGGCGGTCCTTGAGAATGCGCTTGCGCAGCACGGGGAAATCGCCGAGGCCGACATTGAGAGCCCTCTCCAGAGCCGCAAGATCGCCCTTGCGATAGGCGGCGAGCATATCCCCGAGCATTTTCGGCATCTCGCGAACTTGCCGGAGGGTCACCGTCAGAAGCGCGATTTCTTGCTCACGCGTGAGGTCGGCGAAGACCCTTAGCTGAGACTCGTTCGTCTCCAGCGAGGTCAGGCCTTTGCCGCTTGCCTTCGCCCACGTGATGGCCTGCTGTTCCACGCCCTTGTTCGGGTCGAAGCCCTGGCTGATGGCGAATTGCACCCCCAGGGTTAGCGCGGCCAGCCAGGGCCTCAAAGGCGCAAGACTGGGTGGCGGTATTCGGAGGTCGGTCGCCACTCTCTCAAGCTCGGCGCGAGTGCTTCCAGGCAAGATGCTGGGAAGCGTCTGCCCTGGCGGGAGAAGGCCGTATTTCGCGATCAAGGCCTGCGAGGCCTGCGGGTCTTGCGCCCCGGTGAAATCGGTCTCGAAGACCACGACTGCGGCCCCGTTCAACGCGCTCTCGACGGCGGGGGTTCGCCATTTCACGTCGGCGGGGAGCAGATGGAACGATCCGAACAGAAAAACGCTCCCCTTCGGGCCATCGACCCTCCAGAGCGCCGGCGCATCGGCTTGCGCCGCTGCATCCCGCGTCGCAGCCGGCGAGAGCGCCAGGCTCAGCGCGGCAAGACTTGCCCCGATCGCAGCGATAATGCCGCGTAGCCCTTCAGGAGGGTTCATTTGCGCTCCGCGGGACGGGCGTTCGCCCGTCCCCGGTACCGCGTTACACGAGCTTGACGTTCTTCAGCGGCAGGCTGCGCACCGGCTTGCCCGTCGCAGCGAAGATCGCGTTGAGCACCGCGGGCGTCACCACGCAGATGGTCGGCTCGCCGACTCCACCCCAGAAGTCGTACGTCGGCACGATCACCGTCTCGACTTTCGGCATTTCGATGAGCCGCAGGAGCGGGTAAGTGTGGAAGTTCAGCTCCACCATGCGCCCGTTCTGCACCGTGCACTCGCCGTAGAGCGCCGCGCTCAAGCCGTACACGACCGAGCCTTCGACCTGCGCCGCGATCTGATCGGGATTGACCGCGTGGCCGCAATTGAGCGCGAGCACCATGCGGTGGATCTTGAGCTTGCCTTCGCCGCTCACGGAGACCTCGGCGACCGCCGCCGAGTAGCTGCCGTAGCCCATGAACTGCGCGATGCCGCGATGCACGCCCGCAGGCAGGGGGTTGCCCCAGCCGGCCTTTTCCGCCGCTGCGTTCAACACCCCGAGGTGCTTCGGATGATTGCCCATGAGTTCGCGGCGGAATTCAAGCGAATCCTTGCCGGCCGCGCGCGCCACTTCCTCCATGAAGCATTCGAGGTACACGCCGTTCTGGTTGGTGTTGACCCCGCGCCAGGGGCCCACGGGCACGTGGGTGTTGCGCATCGCGTACTCGATCTGCAGGTTGGGCACGGTGTAGCCGAACTGCGCGTCGCCGGGCTCCTTCCATAGGCCCTGGAGCTGGCGCACGTCCTTGCCTTCCTTGATTGCGCCCGGATTCAGCCAGGCGTTGATCGACTGGCCGGACACGCGGATATGCATTCCGAGGAGCTTGCCGCTCTCGTCGAGTCCCGCGGAGAGCTTGCACTGCGAAATCGGCCGGTAGAAATCGTGCGCCTGGTCCTCCTCGCGGCTCCAGATCAGCTTGACGGGAACGCCTGGGAATTGCTTCGCGATGGCGACCGCCTGGCGCGTGTAGTCCTGCGTCCCGCCGCGCCGCCCGAATCCGCCTCCGAGGTCGAGCTTGTGCACCTCGCCCGCGGCGAGAGGCAGTCCCGCTTCCTCGCAGGCCGCAGCGAGCGAGCCTTCGGCGCTCTGCGTCGCTGTCCATACTTCAACCTTGTCCGCAGTGACTACGGCCGTGCAGTTCATCGGTTCCATCGTCGCGTGGGAGAGGAAGGGCGTGCTGTAGACCGCTTCGACTTTTTTCGGAGCGCTCGCGATCACCTTGAGCGCGTCGCCGACCTGCGTATCGGCGAACGCATCGCTCGCCGTAAGGCCTTCCTTCAGGCGCTCGGCGATGGTCGCGCTCGATTGCGCGGCGTTCGTGCCTTCGTCCCAGACGATGGGCAGGGCTTCGAGCGCGGTCTTCGCCCGCCACCAGGTATCGGCGACGACTGCGACTGCCCCGTCGTTCACCTTGACGACGCGGCGCACGCCCGGCATGCCCGAAACCTTGGCCTCGTCGTAGCTCACGAGCTTGCCGCCGTGCACCGGGCAGGCCTTGACCGCGGCGCTCAGCATCCCCGGCAGCTTGACATCGATCGCATAGACCTTGCTGCCGTTCAGCTTGTCGGCCGTGTCCAGGCGCTTCACCGGCTTGCCGGCGATCTTCCACTCTTTCGGGTCCTTGAGCTTGATGCTCTTCGGGTCGGGCGGTGTGAGCTTCGCCGCCGCGGTGGCGACCCTGCCGTAGGTTGTGCTGCGCTTGGAAGCCGCGTGCGTGATGACGCCGTCGGCCACGGTGAGCTCGCCCACCGGAACGTTCCACTGCTCGCCCGCCGCCTGCATCAGCATCATGCGGGCCGCTGCGCCGCCGCGGCGCACGTAGTCCTGCGAGCCGCGGATGCCGCGGCTGCCGCCGGTCGCCATGTCACCCCAGACCCGCTTGCGGGCGAGGTTCTGCCCGGGAAAGACGTGCTCGGTCGCGACCTTCTTCCAGTCGCACTCGAGTTCCTCGGCGACGAGCTGCGCCAGGCCGGTGAGCGTGCCCTGCCCCATCTCCGAGCGCGCGATGCGGACCACGCAGGTGCTGTCGGGCTTGACGACGACCCAGGCGTTGAGCTCGGTGCCGGCCGCCTCTGCGGCCTCGGCCGATCCGAAGAACGGGAGCTTGAATCCGAGCGCGAGGCCGCCGCCTGTTGCGGCCGAGCCGACGATGAATTTGCGGCGGGAAAGATTCGTTGCGCGTGTCGTATTTTTCATGGTCGCTCCTTTAGGCCTTCTTGACCATCTCGGCCGCCATGTGCACGCCCGCGCGGACGCGTTGGTAGGTGCCGCAGCGGCAGATGTTTGTCATCGCCGCGTCGATATCGGCGTCGCTAGGCTGCGGGTTTTTCCTGAGCAGCGCGGCGGCCGCCATGATCTGCCCCGACTGGCAGTAGCCGCATTGCGGCACATCGAGCGCCGCCCAGGCCTTCTGCACC
>DATHHZ010000166.1:0-2066 GCA_035316965.1 Burkholderiales bacterium
GTAAGACGCTCGGAGAGAACCTCGAAGGTGCGAAGATCTTCAACCCCGACGTGATCCTGCCGCGCGAAAAGGCGCTGATCCCCTCGGGAGGCCTTGCCGTGTTGCGCGGCAACCTCGCGCCCGACGGCGCCATCGTCAAGCCCGCGGCCGCGGAGCCGCGCCTGCTGCAGCACAAGGGCCGCGCGGTCGTGTTCGAGGACTACGACGACTTGCAGGCGCGAATCGACGATCCGGGGCTCGAGGTCGACGCTGATTCGGTTATCGTGCTCCGCAACACCGGGCCGATCGGGGCGCCCGGCATGCCCGAGTGGGAAGTGCCGATCCCGAAGAAGCTCCTGCAGCAGGGCGTGCGCGACATGGTGCGGATCTCCGATGCGAGAATGAGCGGCACCGCCTACGGCTGCTGCGTGCTGCACGTCGCGCCCGAGTCCTGGGTCGGCGGGCCGCTCGCGCTCGTCAGAACCGGCGACACGATCGAGCTCGACGTCCCGCGCCGCCGTCTGCAGGTCCTGATCGACGACGCCGAGATGATGAAGCGCAAGCGAGCGTGGAAGGCTCCCGCGCGCAGGTTCGAGCGCGGCTACGGCGCGCTTTTCTCGCAGCACATCAAGCAGGCGAACGAGGGCTGCGACTTCGATTTCCTCGAAGGCACGGCGCCGACGCCGGAGCCGGAGATTCACTAAAGGAGGCACGGATGCAGCCAATAGTGCGTGCGTTTGCCCTCGCGTTGCTGCTGGCGCCGTGTGCGCTGGCGCGCGCCGACAGCTACGATCTGGGAAGCTTTCGACTGGCGCTGATCGACGATCCCGTACGGGTCGAATTCCAGAAAGGCGGCGCCGTGCCGACCCTGGACAATCTTCAGCAGGTCATCAGGATCGCCGCGGCGACGCGCGGCTGGAAGGTCGCCACCCAGGCTGATGGGCGCATGGAATTGATCAACGTGGTGCGCGATCACACGATGTCGGTCGAGCTCGTCTACGATGAGACCGGATATCGCCTTCGCTATCTGCAAAGCACCAATCTCCTGTATGCGGCGAAGGGCGGCATGCGGGTCATCCACAAGAACTACAACGAATGGCTAAACGAGCTGGTGCTCGCCATCAACGGCGGACTGCAGGTGCCTGCGCAGACGAGCAAAGGCTTTGCGCCGGTCGCCAAGATCGACGCCGTTCCCTATGTCAGCGAAAAGGGGCGCGGCGCGTACCAGGAGTTTCTCGGCATGCCCACCCCGCGCGCCTTCGCCATCGCGCCCAACGGATCCTGGGGTCGGGCCGTCCGGCTCAGGCCGGGCGCCCGGGGGGACGTGGCCGAAGACGCCTTGGAGCGGTGTAATCGTCGCGGCGAAGGACAGTGCCGCGTGTACGCCATTGACGGCCACGTCGTGTGGGCGGCAGCGAGCGACCGATAAACGTGCCCGCCTGCTCCTCGAATCGGGCCGGAGAAAGGACATGATCTCTCTGATTCGCCGCCGGCTCCTTGCCGCCGCGGCCGCTCTCCCGGTGGTTCCGGCCTTTGCTCAGACGCGCCCGCTCACCTGCGGCGAGCTCACGTCTTCGCAGACTGAAGGCCCTTTTTTCAAAACCAATACGCCGCGCCGCGTTTCGTTGGTGGAACCGCAGTCCAAGGCCCCGGGGCTGATCGTGACCGGGCAGGTCCTGTCCGCCCGATGCCAGCCCGTGGCCAACGCCTTGCTCGATTTCTGGCACGCGGACGAGGACGGCGAGTACGACAACCGCGGCTTTCGCTACCGCGGCCACCAGTTCACCGACGCGGAGGGGCGCTATCGCCTGCAAACCATCGTTCCGGCGGAATACCCCGGGCGCACGCGGCACATCCACGTCAAGGTGCAGGCTCCGGGAAAGCGCGTGCTGACCACGCAGCTCTACTTCCGGGACGAGCCCGGCAATCGCCGCGACGGGCTTTACAGCCCGGTCCTCGAGATGCGCATGGCGGGCAAAGGCGCGGGCGAGGGAACGTTCGACTTCGTCGTGGAGGTTTGAAACCGGGGACAGACCCCGGTTTGAGAAAGAACCCTGGTAAGAAAAACCGGGGTCTGTCCCCGGTTT
>DATHHZ010000167.1:0-9683 GCA_035316965.1 Burkholderiales bacterium
GCCATCGCCCTGACCCGGTCGCTGCTGCGATTCGACACGGTGAATCCGCCGGGCCGCGAGCGCGACTGCGCGCGGCATCTCGGCGCGCTGCTCGAGGGCTGGGGATTTAGCGTCGCCTACCACGAGTTCGCCGAAGGACGCACGAGCGTTGTCGCACGCGCCGGCAGCGCGGATTCGCCGCCGCCCTTGTGCCTCACCGGGCATATTGACACGGTCCCCCTCGGCGCCAGGGCTTGGTCGCGCGATCCGTTCGCGGGGGAAACCGACGGCGACCGGCTCTACGGGCGCGGCTCCTCCGACATGAAGGCGGGCGTCGCGGCGATCCTGCTCGCGGCGCGCAAGCTCGCGAAGAGCTTTCCGGGCACGCCGGGCCTCGTCATCGTGCTCACCGCCGCGGAGGAGGGCGGGTGCATAGGGTCGGAGCATCTCGCCCGGACGCAGCTGCTCGGCAAGGCCGGGGCGATGATCGTGGGCGAACCGACTTCGAACTATCCCTACGTCGGGCACAAGGGCTCGCTCAAGTTCTACGCGCGGTTCCGCGGCGTTTCGGCGCACGGATCCATGCCCGAGCTCGGCGTGAACGCGATCTACAAGGCGGTGCGCGCGGTGTCCCAGCTCGAGTCGTTCGACTTCGGCCAGCCGGCGCATCCGGTGATGGGCAAGCCGACGATGAACGTCGGCACGTTCGAGGGTGGCAACACGGTCAACTCCGTGCCGGACGCGGCGAGCTTCGGGGTCGACATCCGAACGGTGCCGGGGATGGATCATGCGGCCTTGCGCGCGAAGTTGCAGGCGAGGCTTGGGAACGAGGCGGAACTCGAGGTGTTCTCGGACATGAACGCGGTGTGGACCGAGCCGGAGCAGGACTGGGTGCAGCGCGTGTTCGAGATCACCGGCAGCACGCTCGGCGTGAAGCCGGAGCCGCGCGCCCAGACCTACAACACCGATGCGGGGAATCTCCTGAAGGTATACAAGGGCGCGCCGACGGTGGTGCGCGGGCCGGGCGAGCCGCAACTCGCGCACCAGACCGGCGAATACTGCAGCATGGAGCGCATCCGCCAGTCGGTCGCGATCTACGAAGAGCTGATTCGGGACTGGTGCGGAATTTGATGATTCGCAGCTTGATCCCATTTGTGCTCGCGCTGGCCGCCACGGCAGCGGCCGCGCAGAGCAACGTCACGCGCATCATCGTGCCGTTCGGAGCGGGCGGAGTCCAGGACATTCTCGCTCGCGCGATCAGCGCGGAACTCGGCACGGCGCTCGGCAGGACCGTGATCGTCGAGAACCGGACCGGCGCGGGAGGCACCATCGGCACGGCCTCGGTGGCGAAGGCCGTGCCCGACGGCCACACGCTCATTCTCGCCGCGGCGAGCCACACCATCAACGGCTCGCTGTACGCGAAGCTGCCTTACGATCCGCTCGAGGACTTCACTGGTGTCGCGCACATCGGCACCGTGGAATACGTGCTAATGATCGGCGCCGCACTGCCCGCGAAGACGGTAAAGGAATTCGTCGACTACGCCAAGGCGAATCCGGGAAAGCTCAATTACACCACCGCGGGCAGCGGCACCGCGACGCATCTTTCGATGGCATATTTTGCGGGTCTCGCGGGAATCGACATGGTGCATGTGCCGTACAAAGCGACCAACGAAGCGGTCAACGAGGTCGTGGCGGGCCGCTCGCATGCCGTGATCGCAGCCAACATCGGCGCGCTGCCGTTCGCGAAGGACGCGCGCGTGCGCATGCTCGGCGTGACCTCGGCGAAGCGCTCGAAGTTCCTGCCCGATTTGCCGACGATCGCCGAGGCTGGCGTGCCGGGCTACGAATTCGATTCCTGGCTCGGTTTGCTAGGGCCCGCCGGGATACCGGTCTCGACCGTGGAGAGAATCAACTCCGCGGTCGGAACCCTGCTCAAGGACCCGGTGATCCTCGACCGACTGGCGAAGCAGGGTATCGCGCCGGGGGCGCTCAGTCCCGGGGCGTTCAACGCGCTGCTGCGCGCCGATTTCGCAAAGATGGCGCGCGTGGTGAAAGCCTCCGGTGCGCGCATCGACTGAGTTGGCCTAGAATTCCGCATTCACCCGAAGAGAAGGGCTCGCCATGTTGCCTCCCCTAAAAGCGGCAAGCGTCTGTTTGATTCTCGCTCTGGCGGCGCTCGGCCTGCCGCACGCGGCGTGCGCGCAAGCCTATCCCGCGCGGCCCGTGCGCATCATCGTACCGTTTCCCGCCGGCGGCACGACCGATATCATCGCGCGCCTGGTCGCGCAGCGGCTATCGGAGACCCTGGGCCAGCCCGCGGTCGTCGAGAACCGCGGCGGGGCAGGCGGCTCGATCGGCGCGGACGCCGTGGCGAAGGCGGCGCCCGACGGCTACACCATCCTGATGCACAACATCACTTTCCCGCTCGCTTCGGTCGCGCTCGCGCAGGCGAACCGCGCGCCCTACAACATCGACACCGATTTCGCCGGGATCTCCATCGCCGCCAACGTGCCGCTCGTGATCACCGCGCATCCGAGCGTCCCGGCGAGCAACCTGCGCGAGTTCGTGACGCTTTTGCAGAAAGACCGGACCCTGAAGTACAACTACGGTTCGACCGGCCCGGGCTCGTTCATGAACATCGTCGGCGAGGTGATGAAGCGCGACGAGAAGATCGACATGGCCCACATCCCGCTGAAGGGCGCGGCACCGCTCAAGCAGGAACTGCTCGCCGGGCGCCTGCAGCTCGGTGGCGACCAGCTCTCGTCCTCGCTCGCAGACATCAGGAAGGGTTCCCTCAAGGCGCTCGCGACGAACGCGCCGCAGCGGCTGGCGGTGCTGCCCGAGGTGCCTACGGTCCGCGAGCTGGGTTTTCCCAAACTCGAGGCGGACGGCTGGAACGGCCTGTTCGCGCCTGCAAAGACACCGCGCGAGATCATCGAGCGCTTGCAGCGCGAGACCGTGGCGGCCGTGCGTCATCCCGATTCGGCGAAGCGCCTCACCGATCTTGCGGCCGAGCCGGTGGGCTCGACGCCCGCGGAGCAAGACGCGGTGCTGCGCCGGCAGGTCGCGCAGTTCAGGCCGATCATCCGGGAACTGGGAGTGACGATCGATTGAGCTCATGAAAGCCGATCGAGCACCCGCATTGCTTGCTGCGGCGTTCTTCGCGTTCGCCGCGCCGCTTGCCGTCGCACAGGACTACCCCGCGAGGGAAATCCGCTCGCTCTGCAATTTCGGGGCGGGGTCGGGCGCCGACATCGTAGTGCGCTTCTACAGCGACCGGCTCTCCAAGCTCGCCGGCAAGCCCGTGATCGTCGAAAACAAGGTCGGCGCCAACGGCGCGATCGCCACCGACGCGCTCGCAAAATCGCGGCCCGACGGGTACACGATCATGATCACGCCGGCGAGCTCCACCATCGCCGCGGCACCGTACTTGTTCAAGAATCTCCCCTTCGACACGACGAAGGACTTCAGCGCGGTGACGACGATCGCCTCGCTCTCTTTCGTGATCGCGGTGGACGCCGCCGGCCCGATCAAGTCGATCGACCAGCTGGTCGCGCACCTGAAGTCGAAGCCGAACCACGGCTTCTACGGAACGAGCAGCAACACCGGCGTCATCGCCGCGGAGCTCTTCAAGGTGAGGGCCGGGCTGAATACGACCTACGCGCCCTACAAGCAGAATCCGCAGGCGCTCACGGACCTCTTGCTCGGGCAGATCGACTTTCTCTCCTACGACGCGACCTGGGCGGTCGGCCAGGGCGCGAGGCTGCGTATCCTCGCGGCCACCGCGGCGAAGCGTTCAATCGCGCTGCCCGAGGTGCCGACGCTCACCGAGCTCGGCTACGGAGGCAGCGACGTGACGCCGTGGTGGGGCGTCGTGGTTCCGGCGGGCACGCCCAAGCCGATCATCGACAAGCTCGCCGGCTGGTTCAACGCGATCACGGCGTCCGAAGACACGAAGCAGTTTCTCGCGCGCGCGGCGTTCGACCCGTTCCCGGGTGCGCCCGAACAGATGCAGGCGCTAATGAAGAGCGACGCGGAGCGCTGGAAGCGCTACGTGGAACTGGCGAAGATCGAGCCGCAGTAGTTGCTTCGGTTGACTCGCGCGCCGGCGCAGCATACCGTGGCACAGGTACCGAGAGGAAAGACGCATGGAAGTCGACCGCAAGAGCTTCGCAGCAAATCCGGGCTCGAAGGCGAGGGCGCTGCCGTCCGAGGAGCGCGCCGACGCCCTCGAGGAAAGCATGATGAGGCAGCTCGACAAGGCGGCCCCGGCGCAGACGCGCGGGGTGCGGCGCGGCACCGGGGTCCTGTTCGGGGGCCTGACGCCGGGCGGCTTGCCGCTTGCGCTGAACACGCTCGCTGCTATGCCGCCCAAACCCACGATCGTCGATTTCTTCAAAGTGCGCTTCATGCCGCACACGGTGACCCACATGCTGCAGAGCGCGAACGATGCGCAGAAAAAGGGCGAGCCCGAAGAGACGGTGCTCGCGTGCCTGCTGCACGACATCGCGGTGAATCTCATCAAAGTGGATCACGGCTGGTGGGCAGCGCAGATGGTCGAGCCCTATGTGTCCGAAAAGGTGAGCTGGGCGATTCGCCATCACCAGGCGCTGCGCTTCTTCCCGGACCCTTCGGTGGGGTACGGGTATCCGGAACGCTACGTCCAGATTTTCGGCGAAGGCTACGTACCGGAGCCTTACATCAAGGCGGCGTACGAGCAGGCGCGCAAGCACAAGTGGTACATGGAGGCGCGCATGATCACCGTGCACGACCTCTACGCATTCGAACCCGGGGTGAAAGTGACGCTCGATCCCTTCATCGACGTGATCGGCCGCCACTTCAGGCAGCCGAAGGAGGGGCTGGGATTCGACGGCAGCCCCGTCGCCCACATGTGGCGCTCGCTGATCTATCCAGACAACCCGCTGTGAAAAAAGCGGCCAAGGAAGAAAAGAAGCGCTATTGCAGCGCGGGAAGCCACTGGACGACGAGCGAGTTCCTCAAGATCGGACCCGTCAGGTTCATCTGCGTCGCGTGCAACAAGAGGCGCAAGGCCGAGCTGCGCAACCTGCCCGGCAACAAACTGCTGGCCGCGGGCGGAAGCTCGAAGCGGTAGGCCTATTCGGGCTCGAGGCCGATCGCCTTGGCCAAACTTCCAACGGCGTCGATTTCGCGCCTGAGGTACGCCGCGAGTTCTTCGGGCGTGCTCCCGATGGTGGTCAGCCCCAGGTCGCCCAGTTTGGCGACGACCTCGGGCTGCTTGAGCGAGGCGCGCACTTCGCCGCTCAAGCGCTCGGCGATAGTCGCGGGCAGGCCCGTGGGGCCGAAGAAGGCCCACCAGGCGGGGAAACCGCGGAAGTTGGGAAGCGTTTCGGCCACGGTGGGAATATCGGGCATGCGGGCGCTGCGCTGGTTGTCGACGATCGCGAGCGGCTTGACCTTCGGCATGTTCGGAACGAGGAACGCATAGGTCGGGAACCACAGCGCCACCCGGCCGGCGGCCCAGTCGTTGACCATCTGGGGAAAATTCGCCTGCGCGTAGGGCACGTGGAGCAGGTCGATTCCGGCGTAGAGCTTCAGGGATTCGCCCGCCAGGTGAAACACCGATCCGACCCCGCTCGATGAGTACTCGAGCTTGCCGGGATTGCGCTTCGCGTAATCGATCAGCTCCCGCAGCGAATTCACGGGCACCGACACATGGACCGCGACGTAGCTCGGCGAGCTGACGGCGAGGCTGATCGGCGCGAAATCCTTGAGAACGTCGAACGCAAGGTTCTTGAACAGGAAACGCGCGTTGACGTAAGTGCCGGAGGTGCCGTAGGTGATGGTGTAGCCGTCTGCGCCGGCCCGCGCGAGAGCCTGCGCGGCCTGCGCTCCGCGCGCGGCGGTCTTGAGCTCGACCACCACCGCCTGGCCGAGGCTCGCGCTCATCTTCGCCGCCATCAGACGCAGCGCGGCGTCGCCGCTCGAGCCCGGCGAGGCGGTGCTGACTACGAGTATCGGCTTGGAAGGATAGCCTTGCGGCCACGCGGGCGGCGCGGCGAGGGCTGCGGTCGCGCAGAGCGCCAGATGGCAGACACGCATCAGCTTTTCTTGTCGCCGGAACCCGGCAACAGACTGTCTTTCAGGTGATAGCGGAACATCGTTTTGCCGCGCAACTTGTAGAGGTAGTCGATGATGTCTTCGTTCGACATGAACTTGGACATGTCGTAGCTCTCGCGGTGCACGAGCTCTTTCAAATCGCGCCTCACGCCGGGCTTTCGCTCGATGTCGGCGAAACCGATCGAGATGATGAGGTACACGTCGATCAGATCGGGCACGCCCAGAACGCGCTTTAGCGGCTCCTGGACGTGGACCGTTCCCCAGTGCGAGCCCAGGCCGAGCGAGGCGATCGCGAGCTGCATGTGCGTGCAGGTGTTGGCCAGGCCGTCGGTGAAGTGGCTCGCATGCCGCCCGAACGTGAAAGCGGCGTTGACGGTCGCCCACTGCCTGCGGCCGTCGCCGAGCACCACGATCACCACCGGCGCCTCGTGCCAGGGACGGCGCTGCTGCCCGCCGGTGTTGTTGCGAATCTTCTGCCATTCATCCTTCAGATCGTCCCCCTTGACCTGAAAGGCGGGGTGGCGCAGCTCGAAGGGCCGCATCTGCTCCATCCAGAAGCAGAACTCCTGGTTGGTGTCCTGGAAGGCGTCGTAGAGGGCTTTCTTCTTCTTCGGGTCCTTGATGACGAGATACTCCCAGGGCTGGCCGTTCGCGCCGGACATCGCCCAGCGGCCCGCTTCGAGAATCTTCTCAACGTACTCTTCGGGGATGGGATCGGGCCTGATGCGGCGCACGCTCATGCGCGTGGTCATGATGCGGTACAGGACGTCGTAGTCGGATTCGGGCTTGACCTTCGAACCGTCTGGCATGATCGGCGCTCCCTCGAGTCTCGCGTGCGACATGGTAGCCCGAGGCTGCGAGCCGGCGCAAAAAAAAAGGCACTGGGCGCGCCCAGTGCCGGTTTGCGGCGTGGAATGCCGGGGCCCGGGCTAGCCGGGCCCGGCGTTCACCAGGGATAGAAAACGACGTTGAACTGCAGCGAGTCTACGGTGTCGCGTATGACATATTCGAGGCGCAGCTTCAGGTTCTTGTTGACGATGTACCCGCCTCCTATGCCGTACATGATACCGTCGTCATCGCCGAAGTCGTATCCGAGGCGGCCGAGCAGTTCCCACTGGGGAGCGACCATGTATCTCGCGACGCCGGACCCCCACAGCCCCTTGGCCTTCGTTTCGACGGCACCCCTCTTGAATTTGCCCGTATCCATGTAGCCGGCTTCGGCGTCGACACTGAACTTCCGCGCCAATTCACGGAAATTGTAGCCCCCGAAAATTTGGAAGCCCGTAGCGTTGTCGAAATTCGAAACGCTGTTCTGGGCAAAACCGCCGCCAAAGAACAATCTCCTGTTGTCGAACCCCTGGGCCGCGGCGACGGAACAGAGCCCTGTCGCAACGAGTGCAACCGCTATGAAGCGAGATACTTTTAGCATGTCACTCCTCCTTTCTCACTTTTGACGGACTTATCTGACGACGGAGCGCCAGGCACGGCGCGCGTGTAACCGCGGGCGAATGGTAGTACGAGATCGGGTTTCCCGCCATTCGTTTTGACGGCATAATTGTCGAATTTCGCACGGATGGACGCCGCCACAACCTCGCGAGGAGCAAAAACATGAGGATGAAAGGATCGTTGCACCTGGTGATCAGCGGCATCTCCCTCCTCTTGGCGGCGTGCCAGGTTCCGTCCGGCGGGCCGCAGGGCGCCGCGTCAGCCCTGTGGTCGACCTATGCCACGCGGGCACCCTTCCATGTCGAGGGCGGCAAAGGCACGCAGTCGAAGGTCCTGAAGTTCCAGCTCCGCCCCGATCCGCTCGCGAACTGACCGCGGCTCGAACTCGTTGCGAACCGTACATCGAGCCGCGGTCGACTCGCTCGCCCTCGCGGCGGTGTTGCTGCTCTGCTTTGCCCCGGCAAGCGCCGAGCCGCGTTTCTCATTTGCCACGACGCCGGGGAAGCTGCCCAAAGAGGTAGTGCCCAAGCACTACGCGCTGCGCATCGCTCCGGCGGCAACCTACGACCGCTTCGACGGCGAGGCGATCATAGACATCGAAATCGCACGATCCGTGCCGGCGATCGTCGTCAATGCAGCCGAGTTGAGCTTCAAGTCGGTGAGGCTGCGTTCCAGCACGGGAGGCGAAACAATCCTCACGCCTAGCTTCGATCCGCAGCGCGAAACGGTCACCCTTACCCCTGCGCGCTCACCGATTGCGCCCGGCCGCTACCGGCTCGACATCGACTACTCCGGGAAAATCGGGAAGCATCCCCAAGGCCTGTACCAGATCGCGTACAAGGAGCGCGACCGGGGGAGGCTCGTGGACAAGCTGATGCTCGCCACCCAGATGGAGCCGGTGCAGGCGCGCCGGCTATTTCCGGGATGGGACGAGCCCGTGTTCCGCGCGAGCTTCGAGATCGTCGCGGTGATCGACGCGCACTTGACGGCAGTCTCGAACATGCCGCAGTCCAAGGTCGAGCCCCGGCCCGACGGCAAGAAGGAAGTGAGCTTTGCCAGATCGGTGCCGATGTCCACGTATCTGGCGGCGCTCTTTGTCGGAGAGATGGATCTCCTGGAAGACAGCGTCGATGGAATTCGGCTCGGCATCTATACCGTGAAAGGCAAGCGCGAGCGCGCACGCTACGCGATGGAGGCGACCAAGCAGATCGTGCGCTATTACAACGATTACTTCGGCGAGCCTTACGCCCTGGTCAAACTGGATCAGCTCGCCATTCCGGGCGGCATCGGCGGCGCGATGGAAAACTGGGGAGCGATCGCCTACAACGAAGGTCGCCTCCTGTACAGCCCGGGCGAAGATTCGCTGCGCCAGAAGCAAGTGGTCTACGGCATCATCGCGCACGAGATCGCGCACCAATGGTTCGGGAACCTCGTCACGATGGCCTGGTGGGACAACTTGTGGCTGAACGAGGGCTTCGCCTCGTGGATGGCGGGCAAGGCGACCGAGCGCTTCAACCCGCGCTGGGGCATGCGGCTGCGCGATGCGCTCTGGAAGGAAACCGCCCTCGCGGAGGACGCGCGAGGAACGACCCATCCGATCCAGACGCCGGTCGAGAACGACACGCGCGCGATGGACGTCTTCGATTCCATCACCTACGCCAAGGGAGCCGCGGTCCTGCGCATGCTCGAGGCCTATCTCGGCGAAGACGTTTTCCGCGCGGGCGTGCAGGGCTACATGCGCGCGCATCGCTTTGCCAATACCACCACAGCCGACTTCTGGCACCATCTGTCGGGAGCATCGGGGAAAGACATCGGCAAGCTGGTCGCGGGCTGGACGGAGCAGCCCGGATACCCGGTCGTGAAAGTCCTGCAACGGTGTGAAAACGGCGCCGCCGTCGTGACGCTCGCCCAGGAACGCTTCACTCTCAACGACCCCAAGGCGCCGGCGCTCACGTGGAATGTGCCGGTGATACTCGCCGACGAAGCGGGCACGCAGCGCACGGCGCTTCTCGAGCGCGACCCGCAGAAACTGCGTTTCGAACGCTGCGGCGCGATGCTCGCAAACGCCGGCGACACCGGCTACTACCGAAGCCAGTACGACGACCGGAACTTTCGCCGGCTCGCGCTCGATCTGAATCGGCTTCCGGCCTCGGACCGTC
>DATHHZ010000168.1:0-5180 GCA_035316965.1 Burkholderiales bacterium
CAGGAGAGAATCAAGGTCATTGCGAGACCCCAGAGCAGCGTAATGCCGGCCGCCCAGAAAGTCACGCCGCGGAACGCTGAGCGCTCGCTTCTCAGAATCAGCCAAAGCCACGCGAGCGTGACCGCCAGTGCAAGCGCGAACACCGTCCAGGAGAACTGCGGTAGGTAGCCTGGCTCGAGCTTGGAGAAACGCTCCGCGATTCTCGGGGGGACGCCCGTCATCATCGCAAACCACCCCAGCCACATGAGCGCGCCGAGGAAACCGGCGCTCATCACCCCGAACCACGCGAGAGCGTTGGCGGCGCCGCGGCGCAGGCTGGGCACGCCGGCGCCGGCGAGCAGCGCAAGGGGCAGGAGCAGCGGCAATGTGTAGACCTCGCGGGGATCGACGAGAACCAGCAGCGTCGCCAATGAGGCGACGAAGGCCGCTATCAGCATGCGAGTGCCGGGTTCGGAGTCTCGGCGACGTCCCTCCCAAAGCGTCCACAGCGCAAGCGCCCACGCCGGCCAGGTGGCCCAGGCAAGTGTTTGCGCCCAGTATCCGAGCGCGTCCATGGCCGGCATTGCGAACTGAGCAGTGCTGGCATGCCACCACGCGGTTGCGATTCCTGGCGCTCGGCCTTCGGCGAGGGCGAGCAGCCAGCCGACAACCACGCCCAGCGTCAGGAATGCGGCAAGGAGCGTCAGTGCGTACTCGCGCCGCCGCCATGGGTGAGCGACAAACGGTGCGAAGAGTGCTACGGCCGCCGGCGCAATCACCGCCGGGATTCCCTTGCTGAGTGCTGCGATGACGAGGCCTGCGCCGAGGAGCCAACCCGCACGGCGCGGCTTCCGCGGCGCGAGCGCGATGCCGTACCAAGCAAGCGCCTGCCCCGCAAGCATGCTGATTTCAGCGAGCACTTCGTGGGCGTGGGCGAGCAGTCCAAGGCAGCCGAGCAGCGTGAGCACCGCACCTAGGGCTCCGGTCCTGCCGTAGAGTTCACGGGCCGAAAGGTGCACGAAGGCGAGGGTGGCCGCCATCAGCACGCCGCTGGCGATGCGTGCGCCGTCGTGGGGCTCGAGCAGCGGCCCGAACAGGCTTGCCGTCAGCGCCGCAAGCCAGTAGTGGAATGGGCCGTCTTCGAGAAACGGTTCTCCGGCCAGGTGCGGCACGATCCAGTTTCCGTGCTGGAGCATCTGGTGCACGATGCCGATGCCGATGGCGTCTTCGGTTTTCCAGGGATCGTGCCCGAGGAGCCCGGGCAGCAGGTACGCTAGGACAAGCACTGCGAAGAGCGCTGGCGCGAGAGGCAGGGCGATCCTTGCGTTCACTTTAGCCACCTTCTTCTCCCGCCACCCAAATGAAAAAAGGCAGCCGAAGCTGCCTTTCCCGGAGCGCAGCGCGACACGCCTATGCGGAGGCTTGCTTGGCGGGCTTCGCCGCCGTCTTCTTCTTCGTGTATTTCTGGCGGAATTTCTCCACGCGGCCGGCCGTGTCGACGATCTTTTGCTTGCCCGTGTAGAACGGGTGGCAGGAGGAGCAGACTTCCACGTGCAGGGCCTTGCCGAGCGTCGAGCGGGTCGTGAACGTGTTTCCGCAGCTGCAGGTTACGGTGATTTCCTTGTATTCTGGATGGATTTTGGGTTTCATGGTGAAATCCGTCATGGGACGCAAACAGGCGCGCGAGCGAGAAAACGAAAAATTATCCCGCAAATCACTAAGTTGGGCAAGGAAACTGCGATTTCAAGGTAGGGTTCCATCGAAGCTGCCTTCCGGAAATTGGACGATAATTTTCCTGGATTCTCTGATTCGCGTTTTCGATCAAATAGGTACGATTGTCGCCGCCCCTTGGTCTAAGGTGACGGACACAACGAGGCAATAGCCATGACCGGAAGCTACGACCGCTGGTTGGTTCTTCTATCGCTGCTGGTCGCGATATTCGCGTCGTACACCGCGCTCGACTTGGCGAGCCGTATCACTTCGTCCAGGGGCGTCGCGGCGCGGTGGTGGCTGTACGGCGGCGCTTTCTCGATGGGTACGGGCATCTGGTCGATGCACTTCATCGGCATGCTCGCATTCAGTCTGCCGGTCCCGATGGGCTACAGCATTCCGGTGACTTTGCTGTCGATGCTGATCGCGATCGTAGTGTCCGGGTTTGCGTTGTACATGGTGAGCCGCGACACGCTGAAGGGCGCAAATCTCGTCAAGGGCGGCTTCTTGATGGGATTCGGTATCAGCGCGATGCATTACACCGGCATGTTCGCGATGGAAGCGTATCCGCCGATCCATTACGACCCGTGGATATTCACCGCTTCGGTCGGCATAGCCATCGTCGCCTCCGTCGCGGCGCTGTGGATTGCCTTCACATTGCGCGGCGAAGTCTCCTGGTGGCTCTACGCGAAGCTTCTATCCGCGGTAGTCATGGGATTTGCGATCACGGGAATGCACTACACCGGGATGGCGGCCGCGCGATTTGCCCCCGACACGATCTGTCTGACCGGCGCCATCGTCGACAACTCTTGGATGGCAGGCACGATCGCCGCGATCACGTTTATCGTCCTCTGCGTGACCCTCGCCCTTTCCACGTTTGATTCGCATCTCGCATCCGAAACGGCGAGGATGGCGGCGTCCCTGAAGGTGGCCAACGAAGAGCTCCAGCATGCGGCACTTCACGACGGACTGACCAGGCTTCCCAATCGGCTGCTGCTCGAGGATCGCATCGGCCAGGCGATCGCGAGCGCCGAGCGCACCAGCAACAAATTCGCCGTCATGTTCGTCGACCTCGACCGCTTCAAGATCGTCAACGATTCCCTCGGCCACTTCGTGGGCGACGATCTGCTGAAGAGGGTCTCCGAGAGATTGCAGCACCTTGTGCGCCACGAGGACACGGTATCGCGCCTGGGCGGGGACGAATTCGTCATCTTGTTGCGCGCGATCTCGAGGACCGAGGATGCAGCGATGGTCGCCGGCAAAATTCTGAACGCGATCAAAGTCCCAATCCGGGTGCAGGATCACGAATTGAGCATCAGCGCCAGCATCGGGATCAGCGTCTATCCTTCGCACGGGAACACGGCGCAGGAACTGATCACCAAGGCCGACGCGGCCATGTATCAGGCAAAAAGCTCCGGCCGCAACCAATTCCAGGTGTTCGGCGCAGAAATGAGCACGTTCTTCCCGGAGCGCTTGGCGCTCGAGAACGATCTTCGCCACGCCCTCGAACGCGGCGAGTTCGAATTGCACTACCAGCCGAAATTCGGCGTGAGCGACGGCGCGATGACCGGCATGGAGGCGCTGTTGCGGTGGCGGCATTCGCGCAAGGGACTCATCGCGCCGGGGGAATTCATTCCGCTAGCGGAAGAAACCGGGCTGATCTTGCCCATCGGGGATTGGGTGCTCAGGGAGGCCTGCGCGCAGAACAAGGTCTGGCAGGACAAAGGCCTCGCCAAGGTGCGCGTCGCAATCAACATCTCGGGCGTCCAGTTCCGCCAGAAGGACATGCTGACATCCATCGAGGCGGCCTTGGACGCCACCCAGCTTGCCGCGGAGAACTTGGAGCTGGAGATCACTGAAAGCGTGGTGATGCAGGACGCCGCGAGGGCCGAGGGGGTGTTCAGAAAGCTCGGCGAAATGGGTGTGCGCATATCGATAGACGATTTCGGGACAGGCTACTCCAGCTTGAGCTACCTCAAGCGCTTCTCCATCCATACGCTGAAGATCGACCGCTCGTTCATACGCGAGCTGCCCGGCAATGCCGACGACGCCGCGATCGTAAGCGCGATCATCGCGCTCGGGCACAACCTGCGTCTGAAAGTAGTTGCCGAAGGCGTGGAAGACGAGGCCCAGCTCCAAGTGCTGCGCTCGCTGGGGGCCGACGAATTTCAGGGATATTTGCGGAGCAGGCCCGTGCCGGTCGTCGATTTCGAGCGCTTCGTCGCGGGCTTGGCCGCCCAGGAAAAGAATACGGCGCGCCCGGGCACCGAATCGAAGGGACGCTTCTCCACAGCGGAGGAGAAGACGTAGCTCTGCAACGCTGAACGGGCTCGCCGTTATCGAGGGGCTAGCCCCTGCGCATCGAGTCGAAGAAGTCCGCGTTGTTCTTGGTTGCGCGGATCTTGTCAACCAGAAACTCCGCCGCCTCAAGGTCGTCCATGGGGTAGAGGAGCTTCCTCAGCACCCACACCTTCTGCAGGATCTCTTTTTCGATCAGGAGCTCTTCGCGGCGGGTGCCTGAGCGGTTGACGTTGATCGCCGGGAAGATGCGCTTCTCGTACATGCGCCGGTCGAGGTGAATTTCCATGTTGCCGGTGCCCTTGAACTCCTCGTAGATCACGTCGTCCATGCGGGAGCCCGTGTCGATCAGCGCGGTGGCGAGGATGGTGAGCGAGCCGCCTTCCTCGATGTTTCTCGCCGCGCCGAAAAAGCGCTTGGGGCGCTGCAATGCATTTGCGTCCACGCCGCCGGTGAGCACTTTGCCTGAGGCGGGCACCACGGTGTTGTAAGCGCGCGCCAGCCGCGTGATCGAGTCGAGCAGGATCACGACGTCCTTCTTGTGCTCGACCAGGCGCTTCGCCTTTTCGATCACCATTTCGGCGACCTGCACGTGGCGCGACGCGGGCTCGTCGAAAGTCGAGGCAACGACCTCGCCCTTGACGGTGCGCGTCATTTCGGTCACTTCCTCGGGCCGCTCGTCGATCAACAGTACGATCAGCACCACGTCCGGGTGGTTCGACGTGATCGCGTGGGCGAGCTGCTGCATCAGCACCGTCTTGCCGGCCTTGGGCGGGGAGACGATGAGGCCGCGCTGGCCCTTGCCGATGGGCGCGATGATGTCGATGATTCGGCTGGTGATGTTTTCCTCGCCCTTCATGTCGCGCTCGAGCTTGAGGGTCTTGTCCGGGTGCAGCGGCGTGAGGTTCTCGAACAGGATCTTGTGCTTGGAAGCCTCGGGCGCGTCGGCGTTGACCTTGTCGACTTTCACCAGCGCGAAGTAGCGCTCGCCGTCTTTGGGCGTGCGAATCTCGCCTTCGATCGAATCGCCCGTGTGCAGGTTGAAGCGCCGGATCTGCGAGGGGCTGACGTAGATGTCGTCCGTGCTCGCGAGGTAGGAAGTGTCGGGCGAGCGCAGGAAGCCGAAGCCGTCCGGCAGCACTTCCAGCGTGCCTTCGCCGAATATGGATTCGCCCTTCTTGGCGCGGTTTTTC
>DATHHZ010000169.1:0-2128 GCA_035316965.1 Burkholderiales bacterium
AAGCGGGGCGGCGCGTGATGAGTTTAGGTTGACGCGGCGGGACCTCTTCTCCCTCTCCCGCTTGCGGGGGAGGGCCGGGGTGGGGGTGCCCGATAAGCACTCGGACTCGCCGAGAGTCCCCCTCACCCGGATTGCACCGGACGATGCTTCGCATCGCCGAGGCGATCCGACCTCTCCCCGCAAGCGGGGCGAGGTGATCCGAGCACTCGCGCAGAAGCGTCAGGCCGCGCCGACTTCGAACACTTCGCCATCGTAGCCGGCCTCGAGCGGGATCCGGAGCTGACGGCCGCCGTTGAGTTTCGTCATCACGGGCATCACGGTGACGACCGGCTTGCCCCTGGAATCGTCGAGTGCGGCCTTTACGCCTGGCTGCTTGCCGAGCCTGATCAGGTTGCGCGTGGTCGGAAACGGCAGCTTGAACCGCCCGCTCTCACCGCCTTCGAGCGCCTCGCGCGGCGAGACCCAGATCGAGTCGGTGGACTCCTTGCCGTCGTGGGCGCCGACCTGCTCCGGCGGCGCCGCCGCGAGGAAGAACCAGGTGTCGAACCGCTTCGGCATGCCCTCCGGCGTGATCCAGTGGGCATAGGGCACCAGTTCGTCGAGCGCCAGCAGCATTCCGTGATCGGTGAGAACCTCAGGGAACGTCGTCTTGCTCTCGCACAAGGCGGCGCGGCTGGCGGCTTCGATTTCGCCGGCGCGCTTTGCATCGACCAGCGCCTTCGATCCCTGTGGACGGGCCAAGAGAATGCCGCTTTCCTCAAAGGTTTCGCGGATCGCCGCGATCCGGAAGCTTAACGCGCCCGCGTCGAGCCCCTCGCCGCCGGAATAAAGCTCAGGTCTTGCGATAATCTCCTGATCGCCCGCATCGACACTGCCGCCGGGAAACACCAGCGCGCCGGAGCTGAAGTCGATCTCATAATGACGCACCATCATGAAGACCTCGATCTCGCCGCGGCTGTTGCCGTCGGCGCCTTTTCTGTTGGCGCTGTCGCGCAGCAGCAGGATGGTCGACGCCGGACGCGGGTTTACGGCTTCGGCCATCAAATCACTCCGCAGCACTTGATTGCGGCTGCAGGCTGGCGCGCTTGTCGACCCGCGCGACGCGCGAGAGCAGATACTCCACCTCGGCCTTCGCGGCCGGTGTGATGCTCGAGCCCGGCTTGCGTTGCGCGCTCGAGGCGATCACGCCGCGCTTTTGCAGCACATATTTCCGCACCGCCAGTCCCGCGCCTGGCTGCTGCTCGTAGCGGATCAGCGGCAGATGGGCGTCGAACAGATCGTGCGCGGCGTCGCGCTTGCCTGCCTTGGACAATTTCACCACGTCGATCAGCAATTCGGGGAAAGCGTAGCCGGTCATCGCGCCGTCGGCGCCACGCTCCATCTCGAAATCCAGAAACAGCCCGCCATTGCCGGTCAGGATCGACAGCGGCCGCAACGAGCCGTCCTTCTGGAAGGCGCGGAGCGCGGAGATCTTCTCCAGCCCCGGCCAGTCCTCGTGCTTGAGCATCACGCAGGACGGGCTGTCCATCACGATTCTGCGGATCACCGCAGGCGTCATGACCACCGTCAGCGTCAGCGGATAATCCTGCAAGACCCAGGGAATGTCGTCGCCGATCGCCTCCACCGCCTGCTTGAAGTAACCTGTGACCTGATCGTCGGTGCGCAGATGCGGCGGCGGCGCGATCATCACCCCGGCAGCACCAGCATCCATCGATGCGCGCGCCAGCGAGCGCATCGCGGCGAACCCCGGCGCCGAGACGCCGACGATGATCTGCATGTTCTTCGCGCGCTTCACGAAGCGCTTTGCAACTTCCTCGGCCTCCGAGCCTTCCAGCTTCGGAGCTTCGCCGAGAATGCCCAGCACGGTCACGCCATCGCACCCGACTTCGGAGTAGAAGTCGGTCAGCCGATCAATCGATTTGTCGTCGATGCGGCCGTCGTCGTGGAACGGCGTCGGCGCGATCGCGAACGTCCCTGCGGCCTTGTGGGTGAGTTTTGTCATTGGTGCCTCTATCCTCTTTCGTCATTCCGGGGCGCGCGTCAGCGCGAACCTCAGATGTGCAATTGCACATCGGGAATCTCGAGATTCCGGGTTCGATGCTTCGCATCGCCCCGGAATGACGTTCCA
>DATHHZ010000170.1:0-2013 GCA_035316965.1 Burkholderiales bacterium
TCGGAGCGCGTCCTGGCCGCCATCCGGAACGCCGGAGTCGACGCAGTAGTCGGCTATACGCAACGCTTCCGCCGCCGCTGGCTGGTGGCGAAAGAGAAAGTCCGCACTGGCCAGCTCGGGGAGGTGACCCTGGTGACCTCCCGCGCGTTCATGAACCGGCTTGTCGCTCTGGACAACTACAAGAGGACTGACGATCCCTCCGAGATTTCGCCGATGGTGATCTCGGGAACGCACGCGCTGGATGTCGTGATGTGGATGATGGAGGCGAAGCGCCCGGCGGAAGTCTATGCCCGCTCGGTGGACAAGGCGCTCGGCCCCCTTTGCGGGGGCATCGACGCGACGGCAGGAGTCATTACTTTCGAGGATGGCAGCCTCTATCACGCCTCGATATCCTGGGCCTTGCCGACCGTCTGGCCCGGGGCGGTGTACAGCCTCGAGGTGGGAATCGTCGGTACCGAAGGGGTCCTCACCATCGACGACACGCACCGGGACATGGTGCTCGCCACGACAAGGTCACAGGGTGAAGGCTACGCGCCGGATGAATCGCGCCGTGTCGACTTCCTCGGCAGCTATCCTCCCGGAGACATGGCGCTCGGCGAACTGCGCGGCCCGATGCGCGAGGAAACCGAGCAATGGCTGAACCGCCTGGCGGTTGGCGTGACTACGCAGCACGCGAGCGCGGCCGAAGCGCACAACCGGCTGATGCTGACCAAGGCCTTCGATCTTTCGGCGCGGCTCAAGCGCGCCGTGCCGCTCCCGATTGCGGCGGCGGACGAAAAGCCGCGCGTGGGAGTGCGGGCCGCGGTATAACGAAGCAAGAAAGAGGAGAGAGACGATGAAGCGCAAACTCACCGTGTGGGTAGCGCTCGCGCTGGCCTTCTGCTCAACGCTTTCGCCGGCGCAGAGCAGCTATCCGAATCGAGCCGTGAAAATAATCGTCCCGTTCGCGCCCGGAGGCGCGTCGGATTTCGTCGGCCGCATCATGCAGCCGCGCCTTTCGGAGCTGCTCGGCCAGCCGATCGTGATCGAGAACCGGGGCGGAGCGGCCGGAACCATAGGCATGGAGGTCGCAGCCCGCTCGGCTCCCGACGGCTACACTCTGGTCCTGGGCAACGTCGGCTCGACGGCGATCAATCCCGGCGTGTTCACGAATCTCTCCATCAACAACTTGAGGGATTTCATCCCGGTGACCCAGGTCGTCGACGTGCCGGGCGTCCTCATCGTGCACCCTTCGGTTGCGGCCAACAGCGTCAAGGAGCTGGTCGCGTACGTAAAGGCGAACCCGGGAAAGCTCAACTATGCCTCGCCTGGGAGCGGCAGCCAGAACCGCCTCGAGATGGAGATCCTCAGGATGGTCGAGGGCAGGATGGACATGGTGCACGTGCCCTACAAGGGCGGAGCGGGTCCCGCGGTGACCGGCCTCGTCGCGGGCGAGACCCAGATGATGTTCAGCACCGTCTCCTCGGCCATGGGCCATATCAAGGGCGGCCGGCTCAAAGCCTTGGCCATCACGAGCCCCAATCGCATCAAAGAGCTGCCGGATCTGCCCACCATGAAGGAGTCCGGCTATGTCGACGGCTCCTCGGGCTCGTGGCAGGGAGTGCTCGTTCCGGCAGGCACGCCGCGCGAAATCGTCGAGCGCTTGTACGCGGTGCTGGTACAGACCATGAAGACGCCCGACGTCATCGAGCGCCTTGCGAAAGGCGGGGCCGAGGCGGTGACCAGCAGCTCGCCGAAGGCGTTCGCGGACTTCGTCGCGTCTGAAACCCAGCGCTGGGGCAAGGTGGCAAAAGAATCGGGGGCGATCGCCGACTGACAGCCTGGGGCAATATCTACATATCAAAAACGGAGACGAGTAATGGCAAATGCAGGGATGGTGGGACTGGACTGGCAGCAGCGCATCAACTGGGACAGGCTGCGCAAGTACCGCCTCGAGCGCGCGCGCGCGCGCATGAAGGCGGCCGGCCTGGGCGCGATGCTGCTCATGTACGACGAGAACGTCCGCTATGTCAC
>DATHHZ010000171.1:0-8883 GCA_035316965.1 Burkholderiales bacterium
TCGGCCCGATCCGCGTGCTCGCCGAATACGGCACGAAGCTGCAGAAGGAGCGCTACCTCACGCGCCTGCTCTCGGGCGAGTCACTGATCTCGGTGGGCATGACCGAACCGGAAGCCGGCTCCGCGGTGACCGATCTTCAGACGACGGCGACGCCAGACGGCGCAGGCTATCGCGTGAACGGCTCCAAGATCTTCACCACGCACTCCACGCACGCCGAAGTGATGCTTGCTTACGTACGCTTCGGTCCGGGCGTGGGCGGGATCGGTTCGGTGCTGATCGACCTGAAGGCGCCGGGCGTGCGCTTCGGCAAGCCCTCGAAGTTCATGTCCGACGAGGAGTGGGCGCAAATCTACTTCGAGAACGTCTTCGTTTCCGCCGACAACGTCGTCCTCAAGGAGGGCGGTTTCAAGAAGCAGATCGCGGGGTTCAACGTCGAGCGGATCGGCAACGCGGCGCGCTCGCTCGCGCTCGGCCGTTACGCCTACGAACGTGCGCGGGAGTGGGCGATGCAGCGCAAGCAGTTCGGGCGCCTGCTGTGCGAATTCCAGGGACTTCAATGGAAGTTCGCCGAGATGAAAATGAAGCTCGACGCCGGGCAACTCCTGCTTTACCGGGCCGCGGCGAGCGCCGACCGCGGATTCCCGTCGGCGGAGGAGACCGCGATCGCCAAGGCGTTCTGCAATCAGTCGGGGTACGAGATCGCCAACGAAGCGCTGCAGGTGATGGGCGGGCTCGGCTACACGCAGGAGGAACTGGTCGAGTACTGCGTGCGCCGCTGCCGCGGATGGATGATCGCCGGCGGCTCGATCGAGATCCTCAAGAACCGGATCGCAGAAAGCGTGTTCGAGCGGAGCTTCCCGCAGCGCCCGGATCCCGTTCCCTAGCGGGAACGGGCCGGGCAGACCGAATTACAGGCTGCGCAGGAAATTGAAGATGTCCTGCGTGTCCGCCCCCCCGAGAGAATCGAAGATCTGGATCGCTAGGTTGGCTTCCGATGGACCAAACTGGAGGTTCCCGAAACTCCTGTGAGCGATGATGGCCTCCCGCAGCTCCGTCGTTCGTCCGTCGTGGAGGAAGAACTTCCGCTGGCCGAGGCCCCACAAGGGCGCGGTGCGAAACTCATCCCCTCTCGCGTTGCCCTGGAGGATGTCGTCGGCCAGTCCTGGACCCATGTTATGCAGCAGCAAATCGGAATAGAGATTGACCGGCTTCTGGTCGAACGCCGCGCTGGAGGACTTCCCCGTCGTGAGGGACGGCGTGTGGCACAAGGCGCAGCCGATCCTGTCAAACAAACTCCTGCCATTGCTGATTGACGGCGTTTCAGCGGTAGGGATTGGGGGAGCCAGGAAACGCATGAAGATCGCAAACTTCGCCGTGTCGCTCGGCACCGCTGTCAGCTCGGTCTGATCGAAACGAGTCTGATCCTCGGGGGTCCCGTTGAAATGGCACTCCGGGGTCTCATCCCGCTCCTGCGGGAACAGCTCGTTGGTCACTCCCTGCTCCACATTGTAGGCTTCGCCCGCGAAGATCAGGAGGGACTTGTTCTGCGCCTTCCACCCGAAGCGGGTGATCGTGCCGTCGTTCCCGTTCCTGTTCTCGCGACCGGCAATGCCAAAGAACTGCTTTCTCAACGCACGGGATCTTTTATTCGCCAGGATCGTGTCTTCGTCGATGGCTTGGATCAGGCCCGCGCCAAACGTCGGCGTGGGGATGCGGAAGATCAGGTTGTTCTGTGCGGCCGCCGTCGCAAAGTCCGGCTGGTCGAGAAAGCAGCCCGGCGCGTCGTCTCGACCGGTGATGGTGAACAGTGCATGCACGCCGCCGTCACGAGTGCCGTTTGCCTTGAACTTGAACCGTGCTTCCCGCACCGGCCCGTCGATTTTGATGAAGGGGGGGACGACGTTTTTGGCGTTGGCCTTCGCAGCAACCGCGACTTGAGGATTCGTGAACGGACTCGACCCACCGACAGCGGGTTGCGCATGGCAGCCTGCGCAATTGTCCAGGTTGAACCGCGGCCCCAGACCAGGATCGTCACCCTGGACGTCCTGGACCTCGTTGAAAGCCGCCAGGCCCGCCTCGAAGAACTTCATTTCATTGGCGCTGATACCATCAATCGGACCCCCAGCGCCCGCGGGGTCACCGCGGACTCCCGGATCCAGGGCAAAGAAATCGGCATGGAGGCTGAGGGCCGCTCCGAACAACAGCGGGAGCGCAAGAAGAGGAAGGCTTATTTTCAATTTAGCGAACATAGGACCTCCTAGTGAGAGAACATAGGACCCTCCCATGTAAGCCGATCACCGGTACTACATTGATGGCATTAGCTGTACTCTTATGACATTGGCATGAAGTGTGGGGGAATGCGTGGAAATGCTCAATTGGAGGTTCGTCTATGCCACCTTGGTCCTATGCTCCCGTGCGCCCTACGCCTGGCCGGGGGCCAGTTGGTCAATGAGCCTCCCCACCATTCTCCGCGGCACCCAGGCTTCGCCAGCGGCCACCACCCGCACTGCCTTGGTCAAATAGATAGCGAGTGCCGGTTTTGCCAGGTAGCCAAGGGCACCCTGCGAGAGCGCGTCCAGGATGTCGGCATCGGACGCACGCTCGCTCAGCAGAATGATCCTGGTCTTCGGACTTTTCTCGAGGATGGTCGAGACCAGGGAAAAGTCCTCGCCTAGCACCCCGCTGGGATCCAGGAGAAGAACGCGCGGCTTCAGTTTGGCGGCGGCCGTCATGGCCTCGAGGCCGCACCGCGCCTCGCCCACAACCTTGATTTTTTTCTCGAGCTGAAGAAGGCGCTGGCAGGTGGCGCGGCCGGCCTTCTCAAAATCGGCGATGAGGACAGTGGTCAGCAGCATCTGATCAGTCCTTTCTAACTTTCTAATATGCCCAAGGCGGTTGCGGGTCAATTGGACTTTGGTCGGGTGGAGCCTTGAGGCTCTCCCGCTGAGCGGTCATCCCAAGCCGTAGGCGAACTTGGACCATCGCCGGACTCATTTGCCAAAAGGGCCAGTTGCACCCGGCCAGAAAGCCCGAGCTTCCGAAAGATGGTCGTCAGGTGCGCCTTTACGGTGTGCTCGGTTATCATGAGCCGGCTTGCGATTTTCTTATTGTTGACGCCCTCGCCAATGAGCAAGACAACCTCGCGTTCGCGGGGGGTCAGGCTCCGGAGTCGGGTCTCGTGGCTGGCAGAGTCTTTCGTTCGAAGCCGGGTGAGTCTGGCCAGTTCGCCGATCAGGTGAGGGATTAAGTTTCGCTTCACCCAAACCTCGCCTTGTTGGAGCATGAGCACGACTTTCCTGAGGCGTAAGGGTTCGATCGCCTTTTCGCAATATCCCCAGGCTCCTGCCTTAAGCAAGGAGATTCCCTCCTTCGCATTGGGGGACCTGGCGAAGAGCACGATCTTGGTTTCGGGGCTCAGTTGCCGGATGGCCTGGACGCCCTCAAGTCCCCCGAGCCGGTGTAGGGCAAGATCGAGGAGCAGAACGTCCGGCTTGAGGTCGGCCAGGCTTCGGTCTAGAGAGCCTCGCTCGCCGACATCAAGGACGGTGTACATGTCCTTGAGCGCCTGGGTCCACTGGCTACGCACCCCCGCCGTCGGGGTGGCGATGAGAACCACGCAACGAGGTGTGGTTTTGGTGTCTTGCGAATTGCCTTTCACTTAGGGCCTATCTCCGAAAACGATCTTTGGATGGAATCCGAGGGACGCCGGGTGAGCAGAATGTTGCCCTCCGGTGCTGTGTGCCGAAACCGGGACCGAAGGCACAAGTATTCGTTTACGGCAACGGATGTCAAGGTAGGAAGTACGGCGATAACCAAAACACGAGCGCAATGCGAATTAGATATCGCAGAACGCAGTCAATGTAGGCGCCGCCGTGTCGCGGGCGAAACGGAACGTCACTCCGCGCGCGCGCCGGAAATCCTCACCACCTCGGCCCAGCGCGCCACCTCCTCGCGCAGCTGCCGGTCGAATTCCTCGGGCGCGCTGCCGACGGGCTCGGCGCCCTGCTCGAGGAGCCGTTTGCGCGTGTCGGGCGAGTTTGCCGCCTTCGCCACCGCGGAGGCGAGCGCGCGCACGGTCTCGCGCGGCGTGGCAGCCGGCGCGAGCAGGCCGAACCATAACGGCACCTCGACGCCTTCGATGCCCGCCTCCTTCATCGTCGGCACTTCGGGCATCAGCTCCGTGCGCTTGGCGCCCGCCACTGCGAGCGCGCGCAGGCGCCCCGACTTCACGTGCGGGCCGACCGCGACAGGGTTGATGAAGGAGAGCTGGACCTCCCCGGCGAGTAGCGCTGCGATCGAAGGCGCGCTGCCCTTGTAGGGGACGTGCACGATATCGCTCCCGCTGCGCAGCTTGAAGAGCTCCGCGGCGAGATGCTGTGTCGAACCCGCGCCCGCCGAGGAATAGTTGAGCGCTCCGGGCCGCTCGCGCGCGAGCGCGACCAGCTCCCTGAGCGATCTTGCGGAAAGCGACGCCGGCACCACCAGGATATTGGTGCTCTCCGAGAATACCGACACGCCGGCGAAATCCCGCAGAACATCGTAAGGCGGGTTCCGGTAGAGCGACATGTTGATGACGACTGCCGGGCTGTTGAAGAGCAGCGTATACCCATCGGGCGCGGACTTGGCGACGTATTCGTTCGCGATGTTGGTGCCCGCCCCGGGGCGGTTCTCGACGATCACTTGTTGGGGAAGGAGCTCGGAAAGCTTCGATGCAAGCACTCGCGCGTTGATGTCTACGCCGCCGCCGGGGGTGAATCCGACGATGAGCCGCGGCGGCCGGGTCGGATAGGACTGGGCGAGGACTGCCGCGACGTGCGCCGAGAACACGAGCGCGAGCGGAAAGGCGATTCTTCTTGCGTGCATGTCGCCCTGAGCCCTGTCTGCGTTCGTTTATACGCCCAGTCGCGCGCGAGCGATCTCGAACGCTCCGGTGATGAACGCGAGAAGCATCCTCCTGCGATCCTTCATTGCCAGGATTTCCTCGCCGGTCGCCACTGCGCCGAAGAAGCCTTCGGTGTGCCAATGACCGGGCGGCGGCAGATCGGGCAGGTCTCCCCTATCGAATCGCGGCCGGGGACTCACGTACGCATAAGGCTGCGCGTAGAACTCGTCCCCCGGAGACACCCCGACGCCCACCGAGCGGGCCGACTCGCCTGCGCCCGCGTCGAGCCGCACGAGCGTCGCCAAATCGAAATGGTGCGGCCAGCACAACAGCGGGCCGGGACCGGGCCGCAGGCCGGCGAGCCTCCCTGCGAATTCTTCCAGCACTTCGGCCGGGCCGCTGAACCAGCGCGAAAGTTCTCCCAGTTCCCGGCCCAGCATGCCGAGCTCGTGGGATCGGCCGCCGGTCGGATGATCGGGCAGCGCGTACGGGAGCTTCACGCCGCCTGCCGGCTTGAGGCCGAGCGCGTGCAGCTTGGAGTCGATCCAGGCGCCCGCGGCCGCGTCGGTCTTGCCGTCGAATTGGAACGCATCGAGCACGCTGTCGCCGCTCGTGACGATGAGCTCGAGCCTTGCCATGCGAATTCCGACCCGAACCCCGCCGCCTTTCGCCGGCAACACCCGAGAAACCAGTGCCGCGTGCGACGCGTCCCACGTGAACGCGGAGTGGCTGTCGTCGGGGACCGCGCTCAGGTTCGCACGCGCGGCCTTGGCCGGCCATTGCGCCGCGTGATGCGCGAGATTGCGGGCATCGACGAGCGCCGCCGGCGGCGTTCTGCCCATTTTCGACCAGTCGAATCGCATGGGATATCTGCGGACCTTCGTCGCTCCAGCGCAGACAACCTTACCAGATTGCGCCGCGGGCCACGACCCGAAGTGGCATCGTTCGTCGATTCGTTCCTCTTGGAGCGCGCGGGTTTCCGGGAGTATTATCGTGTGGGAAACACGCAGCGAGAGGGGGACCCATGCAGGTGAGCGAAATCCTCAAGGTCAAAGGCAACGCGCTCTTCACCATCGCGCCCGATGGCAAGCTGACCGAGGCCGTTTCGGTCATGGCGCAGCACAACATGGGCTCGCTCGTGGTGATCGACAAGGGCCGCATGGTCGGGATGCTCACCTTCAAGGAAGTTCTGATGGCTCTGGACAAGGGCCGGGGCGCGCTCGATGACGCGAGAGTGAGCGACACCATGGAGCACGATCCTGTGACCGCGAGCCCCGCCATGGAAGTGAGCGACCTGCGGCGCACCATGATCGACTCCGGCGCCCGCTATCTTCCGGTCATGGACCGCGACAAGCTGCTCGGGGTGATTTCCTTCCGCGACGTCGCCAAGGCGGTGCTCGAGGAGCAGGACTTCGAGAACCGCATGCTCAAGGGCTATATCAAGAACTGGCCCGAATAGCCTTGAAGCCCGCGAGAGTCCGTATCGCACTCACCGTCCTCTCTATCCTCGTTGCATTCGTCGCGTTCGCCGTCTGGTTCATGACGGCGATGCCCGGTACGCGCCACCGGGGTCCGCTGCAGCCGCTCGGAGTCGGGGACCAGCAGCTCCTCGCGAACCTCAAGGCACACGTCGTCGCCGTGGCGAGCGAAGAGCACAACGTCGGACATCCCGAAGCGCTCGAGCGTTCCGCGCGTTACATCGAAGCAACGCTCTCCGGCTTGGGCTACGCCGTCTCCCGCCAGGAATTCGAAACGGAGGGCGTGAAGGTTCGAAATCTGGAGGTGCGGCGCACCGGCCCGGGTGCGGGAAAGGCCCGTCTCGTCGTGATCGGGGCCCATTACGATTCGGCGCAGGGCGCAGTCGGGGCGAATGACAACGGCTCGGGCGTGGCGGTGCTGCTCGAGCTTGCGCGCCTGCTCAAATCGGTCCAGCCCGCCGAAGGGCTGGAGATGCGGCTGGTTTTCTACGTCAACGAGGAGCTGCCCTGGTTCGCGACGGAAAAAATGGGTAGCCTCGTGCACGCGAACGGCCTTGCCCTCGGGGAGAGGGAAGTCGTCGCGATGCTGTCCCTCGAGACCATCGGCTGGTACAGCGACGCACCGGGAAGCCAGCGCTATCCGTTTCCCTTCAATCTGCTCTATCCGTCTACGGGCGACTTCATCGGCTTCGTCGCCAATCCGCGCTCCCGAAGCCTTTTGCACCGGGTCATCGGTTCGTTCAGGCGCCACGCGGCGTTTCCATCGGAGGGCGCGGTGGGGCTGGAGTCGATCGCGGGGGTGAGCTGGTCCGACCAGTGGGCTTACTGGAATTTCGGCTGGCCCGCGGTGATGGTGACCGACACCGCGCCCTTCCGCTACCCGCACTACCACACGCTGCGCGACACACCGGACAAGCTCGAGTACGACAGGCTTGCGCGGGTGGTGGTCGGCCTGGAGAGCGTGGTGCGCGAGCTGGCAATTGCCACGCCCCCAAACTAGCCGCGGGTGCGCGCCGGAGCGGGGAGCAGGGCCCCGCCTGCGGGAATGCTAAACTCGCAGAGCCTTCTTTGCGAGAGTTTCCATGTCCGGCAACACCTTCGGCCTGCTGTATTGCGTGACTTCGTTTGGCGAGAGCCACGGGCCCGCGTACGGCGGCGTCGTGGACGGCTGTCCGCCCGGGCTCGAGCTCACGGAAAGCGACATCCAGAGAGAGCTCAACCGGCGGAAGCCCGGCAGCTCCCGCCACGTCACGCAACGCCAGGAGTCAGACCGCATCGAGATCCTCTCGGGCGTTTTCGAGGGCAGGACCACTGGCACGGCGATCGGTTTTGTCATCAGAAACGAAGACCAGAGGAGCAGGGACTACAGCGCGCTCGCCGACACCTTCCGCCCTGGACACGCCGATTACACGTACTGGCAGAAATACGGCCTGCGCGATTTCCGCGGCGGCGGCCGAGCCTCCGCTCGCGAGACCATGATCCGCGTCGCCGCGGGGGCGATCGCCAAGAAATGGCTGCGCGAGCGGTTTAGCGTCGAGGTGCGCGGGCATCTCGCGCAGCTCGGCCCGAACAGAATCGCGTTCAAGTCTTGGGATGCGGTTGACGAAAATCCTTTTTTCTCGCCGGATCCGGCCATCGTCCCGAGGCTCGAGCAGTTCATGGACGAGCTGCGTGCTTCGGGCGATTCCTGCGGCGCGCGGGTGAACGTCGTCGCGAGCGGCGTTCCGGTCGGCTGGGGCGAGCCGGTCTACGGCAGGCTCGACTCCGACATCGCTTCGGCGATGATGGGCATCAACGCCGTCAAAGGCGTGGAGATCGGCGCCGGCTTCGCCGCGATCGAGCAGAAAGGCTCCGAGCACGGCGACGAGCTGACGCCGCACGGTTTTCTCTCGAACAACGCGGGCGGAACGCTGGGCGGCATCTCGACCGGCCAGGACATCCTGGTGAGCATCGCGCTCAAGCCGACCTCGAGCATCCGCCTTCCGCGCCGCTCGATCGACCGCAAAGGCGAGCCGACCACGGTACAGACCACCGGCCGCCACGACCCTTGCGTGGGCATCCGCGCGACGCCGATCGCGGAGGCAATGCTCGCCTGTGTGCTGATGGATCACGCGCTGCGCCATCGCGCGCAGTGCGGCGACGTCAGGCCGCCGATCAGGCCCATTCCCGGAAGGGCGCGCTAGAAATCGCTGTGCAGCTATTTGAGCTCGAACGCGTGGGCGTAAAGCAGCCGCAGGCCTACGTCCCCGGTTTTGTCGACATCTTTCGGATAGCGGCTCCACAGGGCGCCCGCTTCGGCGCGCTTGCCTTGCGCGAGGTAGCCTGCCATGCCCGCCGCCATCAGATACTGCCGGTGGCCGGTTGGAAGATCGCTCGATTTCGCAAGCAGCGCCTCGGCGAGCCGCGCCATGTCCGGCGCAGCGCGGCTCCCCACCGCTTTCATCAGATCGATCCATTGGCGCTCATCCGGCGCCACGCGTGAGCTGCAAGGCCCACGTTCGATTCGTTCCCAGACTGTTTTTG
>DATHHZ010000172.1:0-4258 GCA_035316965.1 Burkholderiales bacterium
CCAGAAGATCCGGAGCGGAACGTTGGAGGCGGAGTTGACGATCCAGCCGGTCGCGGGCAGAGCTATCATCAGCACGTAGAGAAGCAGGTGGCTCAGGCGCGCCGCGGCGCGCTCCCAGGCGGCGATGCCGGAGGGCAATTCCGGCGGGGGATTGGCAAGCCGCCACAGGAGGCGCTGCGCCACGAGCGCGAGGATCAGCATGCCGGTCGACTTGTGCCAGAAGAAAAGCTCGATCTTGGTTGGCGACACCCGCCAGCTCGCCGCCATCACGCCGAGCGCGATCTGCGCGAGGATCAGCGCCGCCACGACCCAGTGAAACAGCTTGGCCAGGGCGCCCCAGGAATCGGAAGCGTTACGCAGCATGCCCGTATTTTAAGGGCTGGCCGCGCAGTCGCGCCCGACTCCCCGTTCGGCGTCCGGGGACCGGGCGGCTTGACATACGCGGTCAGTAAAAGGAAAGTCTCTTGTCAGCCCGCTGCAAGTACGGGGCCCGCACAATTGGCTTCACAAAAGGGAGGGTGTCTTGGCTCTGCAACGGCAGCTCACGCTGCCTTTCACGCTATTGCTCGGCATCGCCTATGTGGTGCCGGGATTGGTCGGGCACGATCCGTGGAAGCCTAACGAAGCATACAGCTTCGGAATCATCTACAACGTTTGGGGCGGCGGCGATTGGATCGTTCCGATTCTCGCGGGCGAGCCGTTCATGGAAAAGCCCCCGTTGTTCTACATCAGTGCCGCCTACGTCGCAACGCTATTTTCTTCTTGGCTGCCGCTGCACGATGGAGCGCGCCTGACCTCGGGAATATATGCGGCAGCGACTCTGGTGTTGGTGGGCTTGTCTGCGCGCGCCACGTGGGGCGAGGGCCGCGGCCTCGTCGCGGTGATAGCGTTCCTCGGCTGCATTGGACTGCTGTTCGATTCGCATCTGATGTTCGCCGACATCGCCCTGCTCGCCGGATTCGCGCTGTCGTACTATGGGCTCGCACTCAGCCGGACCCGCCCTGCTCTGGCGGGTCTTGTGTTGGGCACAGGCGTTGGAATCGGCTTCATGTCCAAGGGACTGATTGCCCCCGGCATAATAGGTTGCGCAGCCGTGTCTCTGCCCGCATTGTTCGGCGCCTGGCGCAATCGCGATCATGCGCGCTGCCTTGCGGTCGCCCTCCTCGCCGCAACGCCCTGGCTGATCATCTGGCCCTATGCTCTCTACCAGAGGTCCCCCGAGCTGTTCATGCAATGGTTCTGGATCAACAACCTCGGGCGCTACCTCGGATTCGCTCATCTGGGGGCGGAATCCGAACCTTGGTTCTACACCCGAACTTTGCCGTGGTTTGCCTGGCCGGCGCTGCCCTTGGCGCTATGGAGCGCGTGGCGACTCGGGCGGGAAGGATTGAAGCGGCCCGAGCTGCAGCTGCCGGTCCTTGCCGTGATCGTGATGCTTGCAGTTCTCGGCGCTTCTGCTTCCGCGGGTACGCAATATGCGTTGCCGGTCTTGGTGCCCCTGTCGGTGCTTGCGGCGGGTGGGGCGAACTTGCTTCCGCAGCGCGTCGCGGCAACACTCGACTGGCTGTGCCGTGCCCTGTTCGGTTTGCTTGCCTTGGCGCTATGGTGGGGCTGGATGGAGATGATGTTCCAGGGACATCCGCCCGAATGGTCCTGGCTGACTTCTCACTTGCCTGTCGATTTCAAGCCCACGTTCCAGGGATTCGCCTTTGCCGTGGCCGCGGCGTTGACTCTGGCCTGGATCCTGCTCCTGCCCAGGTTGAAGGAATGGGAAATCCGCCCGGTGCTCAGCTGGACGGCGGGACTCACACTGGTTTGGGGTCTGCTCTCGACGCTGTGGCTGCCGTGGCTCGATAGCGCAAAAAGCTACCGCGGGATGTTTGCGTCCATGCAGCGCGCCCTGCCCGCGGATCATGGCTGCCTCGCCAGCCGGAATCTCGGTGAGCACGAGCGGGCCATGCTGGAGTACGTGACCGGAATCGTCTCGCTGAGGCACGAAGTCCGGCCCGACGCTCGATGCGATTTCATCCTGCTTCAAGACAAGGCCGGAGTTCAGCGCGTCCCTCTGCAAGGCGGCTGGCAGCTGGTTTGGAAAGGCAACCGACCCGGCGACAACAGGGAGCGATTCTCGCTGTTCGGGCGCAAGTCCGCAGAAACGGGGAAGCTGATCACGGCTTCGGGCATCAGACCCGAATGACACGCGGCGTCTTCGCGCTCGTGCGATTTTTGATGCCCACACTTTGCTTCACCGGTTTTTTCTGGTTCCGGCGCGGAATATTTGACGACGGCCCGAAAAGTTCGTCAGTGCCCGATTGCTGCAAATGCCTGCGCGGTACGTTCGCGGCCAAGCGCGATCAACTCCTTCGCGCGCCAGAACTCAAAAAAGCCGCACGCATTGCGCGGTATCTCTACCGTTACGTCGGGCGAGTATGCGGCGAGCTTGAGGCGTGCAATCGTGTTATGCATCGCTTCCATGGATGCGAACGCAATGTCGAAAATCCCGCGCTCAGGCGCAGCGCGCGCCCTAGAGAGGTGTAGGCTCTCGATGAACGCACGGATGCGCAGCCGATAGGCGTTGCCGTCAGGGACTGGCGCGCTTGGGAGCAGAGACGGCGTAAACTCGATGGGGCCGCTCAGATTGACAGCGACAGTCAGTTTGGTCGTGTCGTTGAGAGTGGGCTCAATCGGAACCGGATTCACCAAGCTGCCGTCAAGCAGCTTTCGACCGCGGTATTCGAAGGGCGTGAAGATTAGAGGGGTCGCGATCGAGGCGCGGATCGCGTCGAACAGCTTGCCCTCGCGCAACCACACTTCCTCGCCAGACTCGAGGTCGGTTGCGACCGCCGTGAACGAAACTGGTAGATCCTCGATGGCGAATTCGCCAATCAACCCGCGCAGTGCGCCCATGATGCGATCGCCCTTGAAAAGCCCGGCACGACCGAATGCCAGATCGAACAAGCGAACTACGCGGATGCGCTCAAGCGCCAACACCCATTCCGCATAAAGCCCGAGTTTGCCCGTAGCGTAAATTCCCCCGACGAGAGCGCCCATGGAGGAGCCCGCGATCGAGCGAATGTCGTAGCCGTTTTCGGTTAGCCACTGAATCACGCCGATGTGGGCGAGGCCCCGGGCGCCGCCGCCGCCGAGAGCGAGCGATATCGTTGGTGAATCTGCCACTATTACTTTTTCATCTTGATCAGCGCGTCGTAAGCCCTGTCGCAACGTTCAACTTCCGCGCCGTCCGCCGTCGGGTCGACGAACAGGATCGTGGCGCCCCGCAGCGGCGACGCGAGTTTCCTCACCGGCGACAAGTAATTCATCTTCAGCATCAGCGGCTGCGCATCGCCGATCGCGTATTCATAGAACAGCAAGGCGGCATTCGGGTGAGGCGGTTTGCGCGATACGCCTATGCCGTTCGAGCGGGCTATCATCGGATCGATCGCAAACCAGTCGACGGGCGCGCCCTGCTGCCTGGCCTGATCGATCATGTGGCTGTAAACGGCCAGCGCCACCGGCACTTCGCCCGATACGACCATGTTGGCGAGAACGGAATTGCCGCTGCGCACCGACAAGCCGTTGCGCGCCGCGATCTGCCGGAAGAGCTCCGCGCCTTTTTCCTCGCCCAGGTTCTTGAGCAGGCTGCAGTACCATTCGCCGGCCTTCGCTTCCACGCCCAGCATGCCTCTCCATCCGGGCTCGAGCAGATCGGCCCAGCGTTTGGGCAGGTCCTGCTTTTTGACTACCCTGGTGTTGTACGCCTGCACGAAAACGTTGATGAATTGCGGCGCCCAGCCACGATGGGCCGGCATAGTGCCTTCGAGCATTTCCTTGTGCCAAGCGGAATTGATTTCCTGCAGAAGGTTTTCCCGAACCAGCGCTTCGAGCTCCGGTGAAGAGATGCTGACCGCATCGAAGTCCCAGCGGTTCGCTCTTTTTTCCGCCACCGCGCGCTGCAGCGCCTTGGCCGAGGAGGCGCGCCACGCGCTGACGCGGACGCCGTAGCGCTTTTCGAAATCGGCGCTCAACGCCTCGATCGTCGGCGCGGCATTGGAAGTGTAGACGGTCAAAGAGCCTTCTCTTTGCGCCGCCTGCACCAGCCGTTGATGACGCGAAGGGCCCTCGTCTGATGCCAGCTCGGCGAACGTTTGCGCGGACGCAAAGGGGGCCGCGACGGCCAGCAGAAACGCGGAAAGCAACCGGTGGATCAAGCTGCCGCTTGCGCGCCTTGCGCCGCCTGCGCCGCCGTGGAAATGCCGGC
>DATHHZ010000173.1:0-2337 GCA_035316965.1 Burkholderiales bacterium
AGCGCGTAGACGCGCGAATGCCAATCGGGACCCGGCGAAGGCGGCGCCTTGCGCTCGATGAGAGCAAGCCTGAGCCCACTTTCGGCGAGCGCCGCCGCCAGACTCGCCCCGGCAAGGCCTCCACCGATGATGACGGTGTCGAAATCCACTCGCGAATTGTACCCGAGTCTTCCTTGACAACCCTTGGACGCAAAACGGATAATTTCCGGTTTTCCGCGGCGAATTAGCTCAGCTGGTTAGAGCGACGGAATCATAATCCGCAGGTCCGGGGTTCGAGTCCCTGATTCGCCACCATTTCTCTCTTTGAGCGAGCGACCATGGCCCCACGCCGCGCCGCATGCCTTGCGCTCCTGCCGGCCCTCCTTTGGGCCGTATCGGTTCTCGCTCAGGCGCGGCCAAGTCCGATCCCACAGGACTCCAAGCGAGGCTACATCCGGCACGTCCAAGAGATGGCCGTGACCGTGGACGACAAGGCGATGCAGCTCGCCGCAGGCGCGATCATCCGCGATCGGCAGAACCTGATCATCGTGCCGGTGACCATTCCGCGCGAGGGAGCCTGGGCCGCCTACAACCTGGATCGCGACGGGCAGGTTTTTCGCGTGTGGCTGCTGACACCCGATGAGCTCGCACGGCCGGGCCCCGGGGGCGGATGACATGACGAAAAAGCTGTTCATTCGGACATTCGGCTGCCAGATGAACGAGTACGACTCGGACAAGATGGCGGATCTCCTGCGCGCGGCGAAGGGTTTCGAGATCACCGACCAGCCTGAAAATGCGGACCTGATCCTGTTCAACACCTGCTCGGTGCGCGAGCGGGCACAGGAAAAGGTATTTCACGATCTCGGGCGCGTGAAACACCTGAAGCAGGCGCGGCGCGACCTTCTCATCGGCGTGGGCGGCTGTGTCGGGAGCCAGGAAGGTGCGGCCATCGTGGAACGCGCGCCCTATGTCGATCTCGTGTTCGGCCCGCAGACGCTGCACCGGCTTCCGGAATTGATCGACGCCCGGCAAAGCTCAGGCGAGCCTCAGGTGGACGTCTCCTTCCCGGAGATCGAGAAGTTCGACAGGCTTCCCCCGGCGCGCGTCGTCGGACCGAGCGCTTTCGTGTCGACTATGGAAGGCTGCAGCAAGTACTGCAGCTTCTGCGTCGTTCCCTACACCCGCGGGGAGGAAGTGTCCCGTCCCTTCGACGATGTGCTCACCGAGGTCGCGGACCTCGCCGAGCAAGGCGTCAAGGAAGTCACTCTGCTCGGTCAGAACGTCAACGCCTATCGCGGCAGGATGGCAGACGGCGTGATCGCGGATTTTGCGCTGCTGCTCGAGTACGTCGCTGAGATTCCCGGCATCGGGCGTATCCGTTACACCACTTCGCATCCGAAGGAATTCACCCAGCGCCTCATCGATGCACACACACGCATCGAAAAGCTCGCTCCGCAGGTGCACCTCCCGGTGCAGTCGGGCTCCGACCGCGTGCTCGCGGCGATGAAACGCGGGTACACCGCCCTCGAATACAAGTCGATCGTGCGCAGGCTGCGCGCCGCGAAATGCGGCATCAGCGTCTCTTCGGATTTCATCGTCGGTTTTCCCGGGGAAACCGAGCAGGATTTCGAGGCGACCCTGAAGCTGGTGGACGAAGTCGGTTTCGACGGCTCGTTTTCGTTTGTCTACAGCCGGCGGCCGGGAACCCCTGCCGCCGAGCTTCCCGACGATACACCGCTGGAGGTGAAGCGCGCGCGGCTTGCGCGGCTTCAGGGGAAAATCGATGCGCATGCGAGCCTGATCGGCAACAGCTTGGTCGGTACGCGCCAGCGCATTCTCGTCGAAGGCGCCTCGCGCAGAGACGCCGGGGAGCTCTCGGGCCGCGCCGCAGACAACCGCGTCGTCAACTTCCGCGGCCCCCGGCAACTCGTGGGGCAGTTCGTCGAGGTGACCGTCACCGCCGCGATGGCTCATTCCCTGCGCGGCGAGGTCCGCGTTGCGGCATAGGCCTTTGAAAACCCGCCCCCTGGAACTCGTCCTCGCCCCGGTCGACAACCAGCGCCTCGCCAATCTTTGCGGGACGCTGGACGAGAACCTGAGACAGATCGAGACCGCGCTCGACGTGACGATCGCGCGCCGCGGCGAGCGTTTCACGGTCCGCGGACCGCAGGCGGCCCAAGCGGCCGACGTGCTGCAGAAATTCTACGACGACGCCAAACGCGGCCTCACCCTGGACGACATTCAGCTCGGCCTGATCGAAGTCCGCTCCCGAGGGAGAGCGAAGGAAGACACGCCGCTTCTCACCCGGCGGGCGGACCTGCGCGGCCGCACGCCCAGGCAGCGGCAGTACATCCAGAA
>DATHHZ010000174.1:0-2226 GCA_035316965.1 Burkholderiales bacterium
ACCTCACGATGAAGTGCCGCTCTGCATCGTCCCGCGAGTAGCCGAACGTCATTTGAGTGAGGTCGTTGGTCCCGAATGAGAAAAACTCAGCCTCGGTCGCGATCTCGCCGGCGGTGAGTGCCGCGCGCGGGATCTCGATCATCGTGCCGAACTTGTACGGCACCTTGACGCCTTTCTCCTTTTGCACCTGCGCTGCCACCGGCTTGAGCTCCTGGTGCACCGTCCGCATCTCGGCCAGCGTGCCGGCGAGCGGGATCATGATCTCGGGCCGGGCATCCACCTTCTTCTTGCGCAGGTCGGCGGCGGCCTCCATGATCGCGCGCACCTGCATGCGCGTGATCTCTGGAAACAGGATCGACAGACGCACACCACGCAGGCCGAGCATCGGGTTCGCCTCGTGCAGCTCTTCGACGCGGGCCATGACCTTCTCGAGCCGCTTCAAGCGCGCAGCGTTCTTGCCGGTGATCTTGAGCTCGGTCGTTTCGCGGATCAGCTCCTCGAGGCTCGGCAGGAACTCGTGCAGCGGCGGGTCGATGAGCCGGATGATCACCGGCAGCCCGGCCATCGCCTTGAAGATGCCCTCGAAGTCGCTGCGCTGGATCGGCAGGAGCAGGGCTAGCTGCTTCTCGCGCTCTTCGGTCGTGGTGGCCATGATCATGGCCTGCACGATCGGCAGCCGGTCTTGCTCCATGAACATGTGCTCTGTGCGGCACAGGCCCACGCCCTGCGCGCCGTTTTCGCGGGCCTTGATCGCGTCGCGCGGGTAGTCCGCGTTCGCCCACACCTCCAGGCGCCGGAACTCGTCCGCCCAGCGAAGAATCGCGCTCGCGGCGCGGTGCTTGTTGAGCGATTGAGCCTCGATCGTCGGCACGTTGCCGACGTACACCTCGCCGGTGGTGCCGTCGATGGTGATCTGCTCGCCCTCTTTGATCGTCGTCCCGTTGGCGGAGAACATGCGCTTGCGAACGTCGACGTCGATCGAGCTCGCGCCGACCACGCACGGCCGCCCCATCCCGCGCGCTACGAGGGCGGCGTGGCTCGCGGTGCCGCCGGTCTGCGTGAGGATGCCCTTCGCCTCGACCATGCCGTGCACGTCGTTGGGATTGGTCTCGACGCGGACCAGGATGATCGCCTTGCCCGCCTTGCCCCATTCCACCGCGGTGTCGGCGTCGAACACGGCCCCTCCGGACGCGGCACCAGGTGACGCAGGCACGCCCTTGGCAATCGGGGACACCTTGGCGCTCGGGTCTACGCGAGGGAACAGCAGCTGTTCGAGCTGGCGGGGCTCGATCCGGGCGACCGCTTCCTTCTTGGTGATCAGCCGCTCGCCCACCATGTCGACGGCGATGTTCACCGCGGCCTCGCCCGTGCGCTTGGCCGAGCGTGTCTGCAGCATCCAGAGCTTGCCGCGCTCGATCGTGAACTCGAGGTCCTGCACGTCGCGGTAGTGCTTCTCGAGCTTGCGCGCGTAGCCCTCGAACTCCGCATACACCTTGGGCATGTGGCGCTTGAGCGCCTTGATCGGCTCGGTGTCGCGCACGCCGGCCACCACATCCTCGCCCTGCGCATTGGCCAGGTAGTCGCCGTACAGCTCCTTGGCCCCGGTGATCGGGTTGCGCGTGAAGGCGACGCCTGTGCCGGACGTCTTGCCCATGTTGCCGAACACCATCATCTGGACATTTACGGCGGTGCCGAGGTCGTCGGGGATGCGCTCCATTCGCCGGTAGGTTTTCGCGCGGTCGGTGTTCCACGACTTGAACACCGCATCGATCGCCTCGCGCAGCTGGACCACCGGGTCGGATGGGAAATCGTGCCTGGTCTCTTCCTTATATATGGCGAGGAAGCGGTCGATCAGCTTCTTGAGGTACGGCGCCGTGAGCTCGGGGTCGGTCTTGACCTTTGCTTCTTTCTTGATCTTCTGCAGCTCGTGCTCGAACTTGTCGCCGTCGATGCCCTTCACGGTCTTGCCGAACATCTGGATGAAGCGGCGCCGTGAGTCGAGGGCGAAGCGCTCGTTCTTGGTCAGCGCGGCGAGACCCTTTGAAGTTTCCTCGTTGAGGCCGAGGTTGAGGACCGTGTCCATCATCCCGGGCATCGAGAACTTGGCGCCCGATCGGACGCTGACGAGCAGCGGGTCCTTCGGATCGCCGAATTTCTTGCCGGCCTTGCGCTCCAGGGTCTTGAGCGCGCTCGTGACCTGCTCCCACAGGCCTTCGGGGAACTTGG
>DATHHZ010000175.1:0-9456 GCA_035316965.1 Burkholderiales bacterium
CCGATTTGGCCGGGAGCGAGGGGTGCACGACCAGAATCATGGGTCCGGAGGCGAGGCTCGAAACCGGCGCGAGGTCGCGAGCCTGATCGTAGGGCAGATTCTTGAACAGAATCGGGTTGGAGACGTAGCCGGATTGAACGAGCAGCATCGTGTGTCCGTCCGGAGGCGACTTCGCCACGAGCGCGGCGCCGATCGTGCCGTTGGCGCCGGCGCGGTTCTCAACCACCGCCGGCTGGCTGAATCGGTCGCGGAGCTTCTGCGCCATCGCGCGCGCGACGATGTCGGTCGAGCCGCCCGCCTGGAACGGCACCACGATCCGCAGCGGCCCGCTCGGGTAAGCGGCCTGTCCCACCGCAGGTTCCTTCGCATAGGTAGCACCACCGCACAGCTGGAGCGTGAGGAGCAGCTTGCCGATTGCGCCGAACATGTTGTCGCATCGCTTGCTCATCGGATACCTCCGAGCGTATTGTGACGCCACTTGCGAGTGTCCGAAACCCCTGCAACGGAGGAAATCATGAAAGCTCGGCTGGCCGCGATTGTTTGCGTCTCACCGTTGCTCTTTGCCTCGCCCGTGCAGGCCCAGGACCTCGGTCCGCACGTCAGAAAGATCAAGGAAGGGATCTACGTCTACGCCGCAAGGGCGCAGGATTCCAACGTCAGCATCGTCCAGACCAAGGAAGGCGTGGTGATGATCGACACCGGCCAGACCCCGGTGGATGCTCTGGCCGCGATGGGAATTCTCAAGAAACTCTCAGCGCAACCGGTGCGCTTCGTCATCCATACCGAGCCGCACGACGATCATACGAACGGGGATTTCGTGTTTTCGCCGCCGGCGGTCGTCGTCGCGCACGCCGGCGCCACCGAGTCGATGCGGAAGGCAAACACGGTCGAGCGAAACCAAAAGCTGGCGGGCGAGTATCCCGGCATGGGCGAAGCGATGAAGGGCTACCGGCAGATCCTGCCGCATATCGAATACCAACAGAAGATGGCGTTGAACGTCGGAGACCGGAACTTCGAGCTCATCTATCTGAAGAACGTCCACAGCGAGGCGGACACCGCTATCTGGCTTCCCAATGAGCGCGTGCTTTGGGCCACCGCGGCAGTGGGGGTCAAGCGCTATCCCAACATACGGCCGTTTCTCACGATTCCGGATATCCTCGCCGCCATCAAATTGATGCGCGCGCTGAACCCGGAAGTCGTGATCGCGGGCCACGGAGCGCCCGGCACGACCAAGATTTTCGACGAGATCGAGCGCTATTACGCGCTCTTGCTCGAGCGCGTGGGCAGGATGGCGCGCGAGGGCAAGACGCTCGACCAGATCAAGGCGGACCTCAGGATGCCCGAATTCGACGACTGGGCGGGCAAGGAGCGCTTCCCCAGCAACGTGGACGCGGCCTGGCGGGCGGTGAAAGGAAACTGACCTACTTGCCAAGCATGCCGAGCGCCCGCCGGTAGTACGAAAGGTCGAGGTATTTTTCGGCTGGCGGCGGCGTCCCCCCGCCCTCGATCTCGGTGCGCAGCGCGAGGAGGTTCCCGAAGCCCTCCCTATCGAAGGCTGCGTCCGGGGTGAACCCGCGGATCGGATCGACGAGCAACCGGTAGCTGCGCTCGGCCACGTCGCGCGAAATTTTCAATTTGTCCATCAAAATCGCAACGCACTCGGCCTGGTTCTCGGGCCGCCGCACCCAGCGCAACGACTCGATGTAGGCGGCGATGTAGCGCTCGAGCAGCGGGCCGTTCGATTCGACCCAGGCGCGCAGCGCAAAGGCGCCGTTCGCTTGATAGGGCCCGAGGATGTCCACGGTGTTTCCCAGGCTTTTCATGCCCAGCTGCTCGGCTTGGATGGTAAACGGAAGATTCAGTACCGCGGCGGCGTAGTCCCTGTTCTCGGCCATGGCCTTCAGGCGCAGCTCGCCGCGTCCCACCGGCACCACCGTGTAGTCCGTGCCGTCCTTGAGGCCGTGCTTGAGCAGGATTTTCTTCGCCTGGATCGCGTACGCCGTGTTCGGTGCATCGACCACGAGTTTCCGTCCACGCAGGTCGGCGAACGAACGGACGTAAGCCTGGACGAAAAACTCGTTCATGCCGCTGTCGCCGCCGGTGACGATAAGGACGTCCTTCTTTGCTACTTCAACCATGGCGACGGCGTTGTCCACGGCGGAATGCACGAGGTCGAATTCACCGGCCGCAAGCCCATCGCGCTGCCGGGTGGAGTTTTCGGTGAACGTCACCTGCAGCGCAAGGCCACGATTGGCGAAAATCCCGAACGCGATGCCCGCGTGCAGCGGCAGCGCCTTGGCGTTCGGAAACGTGTTGACGCGAACGGCCGCCAAACCCTGTGCGGGTGCGGATTTGCCCGCCGCGGTGCCTTGCGCGAGGGCGTGAGGCGCGAACGCGAGGATCGCTGCCGCGAGAATGACTAGGTGGCCAGCGTTTTCCATTCGGAAAGAAGGCGATTCTCGCATACCGGCTTGCGGACCGTAACGGCCGCTTCGGCCAGTTGTCAGGCGCATGAAAGGGATCTGTCCTTTCGTGAGCGCTGCCGATGGATTTGTCGGAATATGCGAGCTATCCTCGTGTTTACGGCGGGTAGCGGAGACAAGGTCCGCCGGCTCAAAACGGGAGTTCCGACATGCTCGCAACCGAAAGAGTCAAAGTTTTCTGGCAACCCGGGTGCACGAGTTGCCTGAGGACCAAGGAGTTCCTCACCAAAAGCGGCGTGGACTACGAATCGATCAACGTGCATGGTAACCCCGCCGGAATGGAAGAATTGCGCAAGCTCGGCGCCCGCAGCGTGCCCATCGTCGCGCGCGGCAACCAATTCGTCTTCGCGCAGACGCTCACCGACGTCATCAAATTCCTCGACCTGAAGGTGAAGCTGCATGAGCGCTTGAGCCCGGATGAGCTGGTGAAGAAGGTGGAGCTGGTCCTGCCCGCGGCGGCCCGTTACATCCGGCAAATTCCGGCCGAATGGCTCGACAAGCCCTTCCGGAACCGCAACCGGCCGATACGTGTCTTGAGCCACCATGTCTTCCGGATCGTGGAGGCGTTTCTGGAGGCCGTCCGCGATAGTCGCGTGCTGACTTACGACTTGATCATGCAGGATGCGGCGCCGACTCTGCGCACCGGGGAAGACATCGCGCGCTACGGCGAGAATGTGCTCGCCCGATTCAGGAAGTGGTGGGAAACCTGGCCGGATCGCGGCTGCTCGCAGGTGATGGACACCTACTTCGGAAAGCACCCCATGCATGTGGTGCTGGAACGAACGGCCTGGCATCCCGCGCAGCACACGCGCCAGCTGATGCTGATACTCGAAACTCTGAATATCGAGCCTGAGCGCAGGCTCACTGGGGCGGACCTCGCCGGACTGCCTCTGCCCGACAAGGCCTGGGACGACGAAAAGGAGGCTGCATGAGAAAAACACTTATCGCGCTGATGGCAGTTCTCGCCTTCGGTGCCCACGCGCAGCAGCGCAATTTCGACGCGGTACAAATAAAAACCACCCAGGTGGCCGCTGGCATCTACATGCTGGAAGGCGAAGGCGGCAACATCGGCGTTTCGGCGGGCGAGGATGGCGTGTTCCTCATCGACGACCAGTTCGCGCCGCTGACACCGAAGATCGTCGCGGCGGTGAAGGCGATCTCCGGCGAGCCGATCCGCTTTCTCATGAACACCCACTGGCATGGCGACCACGTGGGCGGTAACGAGAATCTCGGGAAGACCGGCGTCGTCATCGTCGCGCACGACAACGTCTACAAAAGGATGTCGGTTGGCGGCGCGATCCAGATGCTGAAGCAAAACTACGCGCCGGCTCCGAAAGCGGCCTTGCCCGTCATCAGCTTCAGCGAAGCGGCGACATTTCACCTGAACGGCGACGACGTCACATCGATCCACCTGCCGCCCGCGCACACCGACGGGGACTCGTTCGTGCGCTTCGCCAAGGCGAACGTAATCCATACCGGCGACGCTTTCGCCGCCTATGAGTATCCCTTCATCGACATCGAGAGCGGCGGTTCGGTGGAGGGCGTCCTGCTCGTCATTGACCGCATGCTGCCGTTGCTGGACGACAACACCAAGGTGATTCCAGGGCACGGTGGGCTCTCGAGCAAGAAAGACGTGCTCGCATATCGCAAGATGATCTCGACGATCATCGGAAGAATCGAGCCCATGGCGAAGTCTGGCAAGACGCTCGAGCAGGTGCTCGCGGCAAAACCCACGCGCGAGTTCGACAAGGAGTGGGGCAAGTTCCGCAAACCCGAAGCGTTCGTCGAGATCGTCTATAACGGTCTTGCGCCGCGCAAGAAGTAGAAAAGCGACGACGCCATCGGGTCTCAGGCCGCGCCAGCGAAGTCGTCGCCTTCATCGAGCTCGGAAAAACGCACCGGCAGCACTTCCCGGGTCGCGAGCTTGCCGCCCTCGGATTTCTCCACCAATATCAACTGTTGCTTATCGGGAATCCCGGTCGGGATCACCATTTTGCCGCCGGGCTTGAGCTGTGCGAGCAGCGGTGGCGGAATCAAGTCGGGCGCGGCGGTGACCACGATCTTGTCGAAAGGCGCGTGTTCGCTCCATCCATAGTAACCGTTACCGACGCCAATCTCGATATTGCGGTAACCGAGGTTTCTCAGCCTTCTGCGGGTATCGAGAGCGAGCTCCTCGATGAGCTCGATGCTGTAGACCTGATTCACCAATTCCGAGAGGATCGCGGCCTGATAGCCAACGCCGGCACCGACCTCTAGCGTCACGTCGCCCGGCTGCAGCTCGAGCAGATCGGTCATGAGCGCGACGATGAAGGGCTGCGAGATCGTCTTGCCGTAGCCGACCGGCAGTGGCGAGTTGAGATAGGCATAAGCTTGCAGCTCCAAAGGCACGAATTCGTGGCGAGGGATCTTACCCATTACCTCGATCACCCGGGGGGCGAACGCGGCCTTGCCGAGCTGAGCCGTAAGGAATACCGCATCGGCCACGATCTCGGCGATCATCTGCTGGCGCATCAGATCATGCTGTCGGTTCTCCATCGCACGATGCTCCATTGCCTGCACGCGAGCTTGGCCGGGTTGACCTCGCTTCGATCTTTGGACCGACTCGAAGGATTGAGGTTGCCTGGTCAGTGCAAGGAGGGTTTCTTGAGAAGATCCTGACGGTCGGCCGAGGCAACGCTGATGCGCGAGACGGAACCTTCGCGCACCAGAGTCATCGGAACTTCGACCCCCGCGGAGCCGGTGCTCCAGATTTTCCGGAACAGGTCGGCAAGCCCACTGACCCGTCCGCTCGCGACCTCGATCACAATGTCGCCCACCTGTACACCGGCGCGTTCTGCAGGCCCGCCGCCTGCGAGGCCCGAAACCACGACATGTCCCTTGACCTCCGTCGCATAAAGGCCGAGCCAAGGCCGGGCGGGCCGCCGCGCTCGGCCGAGCTTCACCAGGTCCTCGAGGATCGGCTCGAGCAAGTCGATCGGTACGATCATGTTGCCCTGCACGGTGCGGCCGCCCAATTCTTCCTGAACCATCAGCGAGCCTATGCCGAGCAGCTGCCCTCCTCCGCTGATCAGCGCTGCGCCGCTCCAATGGGGATGCGCCGGGGTGGTGAAGAGCGCTTCATCCAGTACGTACTCCCAGTAGCCGGCAAACTCCCGCCTGGCGATGAGCTTGGCCTTGAGCGCATGCCTGCGGCCGCCGTGACCGGCCACGACGACGTCGTCGCCGACGCGGCAGGAAGCTGCAGTGCCCCGTGAAAGCACCGGTGCGGCCAGCCTGCCCAGCGGCTGCACCAATCCGAAGCCGGTCGCCTGATCGTAGGCAAGCGGATGGCCCGCGACCGCCGCACCCTTGTTCGTGTTCAGCCAGATCGTCGTCGCTTCGGTGATCAGATAGCCGATGGTCAGCACGAGCCCATCGTCGCGGATGACGACGCCGTTGCCGATCCGCTCGGTACCGAGGATTCCGGCGGTAAAGGCGTCCTCCGGAACCTCGGAGCGCAACAGCACCATCGAGTCGAGCGCCGCCTCCAGGTCGAAGCGCAACTCCTCGGCATTGGGCTGCATCTCGGGCGGAAACGCCCAGTTGCTCAGGTCCGGCATGGGATTTCCCGCGAAATCTCGCCCTTTATTCTATGGCAGAGCCCGGCTTCGTGTCAGCTCCCGCGCGATAATTTTCCCGGTACACTCTTCTTCGTCGAGGACGGCCATGAACATTCCCATCAGCATCGCGATGGCTTCCAATCCGAGGACCTGGCCGATTTTCGACGGCAGGGTCAAACCGGACGGGATCACGCTTATTCCGAGCGCCGTGCATCCGTCGGAACTCTTCTGGCGACAGCTGCGCTTTGCCGATTTCGATGTATCCGAGATGTCGTTTTCCTCGCTGATCATGGCTAGATCGAGGGGCGATGACCGCTGGGTCGGTCTGCCGATTTTTACCACCAGAAAATTTTTCCATGCCGAGGTCTTGGTCAGAAGGGATTCCCGGATCGATCGGCCCGGCGACCTGAAGGGGCGGCGTGTCGGCGTTCCTGAATACCAGCAGACCGCCGCGCTGTGGACGCGGGGCGTACTCGAGCATGAGTTCGGTGTTGCACCAAAGGACATGCAGTTCTGGATGGAGCGCACTCCATCGCACAGCCACCGCGGCGCGATCGGCTTCTCACCGCCGCCCGGGGTGACGATCAACCAGATTCCGCCGGAGAAAAACATCGGATCGATGATGCTCTCGGGAGAACTCGATGCGACGATCCACTACATCGTGAATTCCAACCTCGTCGACCGGAGCACCGCCGACCTGTGGAATCACCCGGCCGTCAAGCCCCTCTTCCCCGATCCGGTGGCCGAAGGCATCCGCTATTACCGAAAGACCGGCATTTTTCCCATCAACCATGGAATGGTCATCCGGAAGGAGATCGTCGAGAAACACCCCTGGGTCGTTCTGAATCTGTACAAAGCGTTCGAGCGCGCGAACGAAGTCGCGAACCGCGAACGCCTGGAGCACGCCGAGTATCACCGCGCTGCGGGACTGCTTTCGGGCGAAGCGAAAGACGCGCTGGGCGTGCAGCTCGTGCAGCACGGCATCAAAGCCAATCGCAAGGTGCTCGAAACCGCCGCGAGCTACTCGCACGAGCAGGGGCTGACTTCGCGGCCGGTGGCTCTCGAGGAGGTTTTTGCCGCGAGCGCGATGGAGCAGTGAAAGCGGGCCGGCCGCTCACTGCGCTGCGGCCCCTTTCCCGAGCAGCGCCTCACGGAAACGATGCTTGAGATGGGCGCCGTCGCGCGGCGGGAGCGCGAGCGGCAAGCTGTCGCGCTTGACCTTCACTTGAAAGAAGAGTGGACCTCTGCCCCGATAGATGCTCGAGCGCACGGCCGCGATCTCAGTATTTCTGCGGATGGTGCGGGAATCGGCAAACCCGCACGCGCTGGCGACTGCCGCCAGATCGGTTCCGTAAGCAGTATGCGTTTTCTGCATGCCGGTTTCACCGTAGCGCTCGTTATCCAACACGACAATGCTGAGATTCCCCGGCCGCCGCACGCCGATCGTAGCGAGACTCCCCAGCCCCATCAGCATTTCGCCGTCGCCGGTGACGACGAGAACCCGCCGCTTCGGCTGCGCGAGTGCGAGTCCCAGGCCGATCATCGCCGCCGAACCCATGGCGCCCCACAGAGGGAAGGTGAGCGGATGGTCGCCCGCCGCCGTGCAATCCCACGCGGCCGATCCGAGCCCGGCGACGACCAGCAGCCCGTCGCGCCGCTCCAGCAGCGAAGCCACGACCTCGCGGCGATTGAGCGCCTTCACCGTTTTTCCTCGAAGGATTTCACGCCAATCAGCTGCTGCGAGATAAGGAGCGCCACCGCGCTTTGTTCTTCGAAAGCGACCTTCGCCGCGGTATTTGCAACCGCGCTCGCCTCTTCGGCGCGCCCCAGGCGCAGCGTGCGCACGCCGCCCAGGCGCAGCGCTTCCGGCACAGCCTGACCCATGGGAACCTGCCAGGGATTGCGCTCGCCCGCCTCGCCGCGCATGGTGACCAGCATCAGAAGAGGAAAGCCGCAGGTCGCAGCGAGGGTGAGCGCATTGACGCAATTGCCTACCCCGCTCGACTGCATGAGAAGCGCGGCGCGCTCCCCGCCAAGCCAGGCGCCCGCCGCAAGGCCGATGCCCTCCTCCTCGGTCGTCAGCGGCACGGTCGTCATGTTCCTGTCTGCATGGCAGAGCTCGATCAGGCGCTTGTGGCCCGCATCGGGCACGTAAGAGACCTGCCGCACGCGCTGCGATTTGAGCGCGTTGTGAATCGCCGCCGGCCAGTCGATGACCTCGACAGGACGCGTTTTCGATGTTCTCTCCCGCACGTTCCCTCCGATCAGGCAAGCGACGCCGCGGCTCGAAAATTTCGTGCTTTCCTGAAATCGGCGAGTTCGTCCCGAAACGCCCGCAAGGGGGAGGACGCTTCGCCCCGGCGCCACACAAAAGACGTAGTCACCTTGCGTTGATTCGCCGCGAGCGGGTAAATCGAAACGTTCCTGGCTCCGCGGATCGTTTCCAACACCGATCGTGGTGCGAGCGCGATGCCGGTGCCGGAGGCGACACAAGCAACTATGGCGTGGTAGGAACTCAGCTCAAGGACTTTGCTCGGTGCGATTCCGCCCCCTGCGAGCCAGGCCTGAAGGCGGCGCCGGTACGCGCACCCGGAGGGAAAAGCGATCACGGTATCCGTACGCACGTCCTGTGCTCGCCGGATCTTCGCGTGCGAGCGCGGCGCGACTACGACCAATTCCTCCAGGAAAGCCGGCATGGCTTCAAGCGCGGCAGCCGAGTCGCATTCGGCGACAAAAGCTGCTTCCAGCTTGCGGCCGAGCACCGCCTCCACCAGCGAGTCGGTCGTGCCCGTCGCGAGCTCCACCCGCACTGCCGGGTATCTTTCGTGGTAACGGGACAGGAGCGGCGGCAGGCGGCTCGCCGCGGTGCTCTCCAGCGTGCCGATGCGCAGCACCCCGCGCGGCGCATCGCCGAGCACGGCGCTTCGCGCCTGCTCGGAGATTTTCAGAAGCTGATCGACATAGCCGAGAAACAGCTCCCCCGCAGGGGAAAGAAACAGGCGGCGTTTTTCTCTCACGAACAGCGGCGTTCCGAGCGAAGCCTCCAATTGCTGAATCCGCGTGCTCACATTGGACTGGACGCGATGCAGTTTGCGTGCAGCCGGGCTGATTCCGCCCTCGTCGACGACGGCCTTGAACACCTGCAGGGCGGCAAAATCCATGCTTCTCCAATCGAGAACGAATCGTTCACTATTATTCATTTGCCGGGATGGTTGAGTCAACTTAACTTAGCTGGTTTGACGACGAGTTGTCCGGAGGCGCCCGTGCCATCGAAAAACGAGTTGATGCGGCGTTTGAAAATGATCCATCCGGTCATCCAGGCGCCGCTCGCGGGCGGCGGGGACACGCCGGAGCTGATCGCTGCGGTCGGCGAG
>DATHHZ010000176.1:0-6357 GCA_035316965.1 Burkholderiales bacterium
TGCCGCGAGCTCGGCATCGCCTTTATGGCGTACTCGCCCCTTGGCCGCGGGTTCCTCACCGCCACGATCAAGACGCTGGACGCGCTCCAGCCGAAGGATCGCCGTCGCGATCATCCACGCTTCAATCCCGACAACCTCAAACGCAACGTCGCCCTGCTGCAACCGCTCGAATCGATCGCCGCCGCCCACAAGGTCACACCGGCGCAGGTGGCGCTCGCCTGGGTGCTTGCTCAAGGACCAGAGGTCGTGCCCATCCCGGGAACGAAACGACGCAATTACCTGGAACAAAACGCGGCCGCAGTCGGCTTGGCTTTGAGCGCGGCGGAAATCGCGCAACTCGCGAAGATGTTTCCTCCCGGGGTTGCCTCGGGCACCCGCTATCCGGAGAAACAGCTCGCCGGGCTCGGCATTTGAACCTAATCGGGCAGGACCCTCAGTCCAACGCCCGTTGTGCCGGCCCGAGGTCGGCGCTCGCGCGGAAATGCCGGTTGGCTTCTTCGGTTCGCCCGATGCGCTCGAAAAGGCGCGCGAGCGCGACGTGTGCCGCTTCTGTCGGCTGCGTGGCGAGGCTTGCCTCGAGGTAACTTTGAGCCTTTCCCCACAACTCGCGCTGCACGCATAAGCGGCCCAGCGTCAGCAACAATTCCGCTTCTCCCGGACGCTCGCTCAGCCATCGCTCGGCCCGCTCGAGCCGCTCGAACGCGTCCTCGTCGGTGCATTCTCCATAGAGCAGGGCGAGCGCGCCGTCCCAGTCCTTCTCAAGCGCTTCCTCGATGATCCGGTGGGCCTTGCGACAATCCCCGAGCTCGATGAAGGCGCGCGCGGCCGCAGCCGCTATCTTGGGACGCAAGCGCTCGGAGCGCGGCGTGTCCTCCCAATGTCGAGCGAGGCCTTCCCGATCTGTCTTGCGCGACAGTATCGCAACGCGGGCGTTGACGCGCACGCTATCGAGGGCTTCCGGCGGCATCGCATCCCGTTTCTCCAGTAAATTCGCCAGGCGCAGGACTTCGTCCCAATTTGCCATGCCCTGCTCCGCGCGCAGCGACAGCAACAGTGCCGCGACATGCCGAGGCCGGCCCGCGTTCAGTTCGCGCAGCACGGCTCGCGCTTCGAGGAAGCGCCTTTCCTCCAGCAAGAGCTCCGCCGCAGTCATCAAACGCGCGAGACGCCATTCGCCGTCCCCTTCCTTCGCCCGCTCGAGCCACTGATCGCGCCGGCCGAATTGCCGCAGTTTCTGCGCCGCACGTGCTGCAAGAAGACTCGCGAGACCCGGGGCCGTGCCCAGTTCGGCCGCCCCTGAGGCGAGTTTCTCAGCGCGGACAAATTGGCCCTCGAAGAGCGCCTGTATCGCCCCCAGCGCCGCTGCGCGCCCTTTTTCATCCCGCCGTCGTTCACGAAAAGCGCGCACATGCGAAGGAAGCCTCAGGGCATGCCACACTGCTCTGAGCAGAAAGTAACCGGCTGCGAAGACAAGGATCAGAAGAACGGCGAGCAGGTTGAGCGAAATCTCGACGCGCCACGGATGCAGGACGAACAGCGCGTAAGCGCCGTGGCCTCGCATCGCCAGCGATAGGGCCACGGCGAGCGCCGATAGGACAAGCAACCAGAGCAAGCCTCTCATTGCCCGGCCTGCTTCCGAATTGGCTTGTAACCGCGCACCGCCGCAAGGCTTTCGCCGATCGTCGGAAGCGAGACCCCTATGCCGCCTGAGCCGAGCTGCTTCAGGCTCACCGCCATCGCCGCGGCGGCGCGAGAACGCGTGTCGAAGTATCGCGCAAGCCAGCTTGCCGCGACATTCACGTCGCTACGGTAGGTGGTTTCGTCGCGCGCAAGCAGCGCAAGCCGCGCGTTCAGCAGGCGCAGTTTCAGGTTCTCGCGCAAGAAAAACGCCTGCGGCGGGCTGAGCAACGCCGGGTCGGAGCCTTCCATGTTCTGGATTCTGACGAGCTGCTTGAGCTCGCCGAGCAACTCCGCGACCAGCCTTTCCCATAACCCATCGGCCTCACGCTTGGCGGCGGCCGTCGCCTGCGGGCGAGCTTCCTGCACGAGCGGCAGGGAATCCACGCCCGCGATCAACTGATCCAGTTTCACGGCAATTCCCGGAACATCCAGGCCGGGCGCGGTCTTGAGGCGTTCGACGTCGCGGGCGAAAACCTTGCGCAGCGGCAGGAACTGGGGGCGGCCCGAGCGCGCGAGGCGCGCGTCGGCCGTCTGCAACGCGGCCAAGGCCACCTGGACGTTGCCGGTGAGCTGCAGTTGTTGCGAGGCAATGGTAAGGATCTGCTCGATTTCGGCGAGCACCCATTCGTCGCGGCTGCGCGATAGCTCCTGGTAGAGCGCGTCGAGGCCGATCTGCTGACTCTGAAATTCCGCGAACTTCAACTCGATTTGCGCGAGCCTCGCCTGCGCCTCGCGCGCCGCTTCCTGTGCCTGTCTCGCACTCAGGCGCGCGTCGCGGCTGTCGGACTCGCTTTCGCGCACGCGTTGAGCAAGCTCATCGCGCAACGCGCCGATGCGGTTGTGACCTTCGTACCACTGCCAAGCGAAAAGCAGCGCGACCAACCCGAATGCGGCCGCCGTCGGTAAAACGCGCCAGGCTTCGAGCTTCGAAGCTCGCTCGGTCCCGGATGCGGGTGGAGTGTCGTTTTCCATACGTGAGCTGGCTCCTGATGAGAGGCGATCATACTTTAGCAAAAAAAGCCGCCATCTCCGCTACGGTGCGGTCGTCGCCGCTCCCCGTCACGACGATCTCCCGCACGTCGAGCTTGCGCGCGGCAAGCGCGATCCGCGGATGCGGAACGAACACCGGAGTCGCGCGCAAGTATCCCCTGCCCGTAGGGCCCAGCATTTCGAAGAAATTCGCCAAGCCTTCGGCGCTGGTAATCGAGACCGCTTCGATTCCACCCCTCTGCCAGCGGGCGAGGAGCCCTCCCGCGTCGGCGTCGGGCCGCGCGCGGCGGTAGCATTCGGCGTACTCGATTCGCGCGCCCCGTGCTTCAAGTCTCGTTCGCAGCCATTCGCGCCCGCCCTGCCCGCGAAAGATCACGACCGAGCGCCCCTTCAGATCCTGCAGTTCGGGAAGTTCGGCGAGCGCCTCGCTGTCGGCCTCGCCAGCAGGCGCTATCACCGCATGGAACCCTCGTTCCTCGAGTGCACTTGCGGTCCCGATCCCCACAGCGGCCACGCGTAGGCCCTTCGGCCAGTTCCGGCTCGCCATGACCATCGCGTGCCCCCGCATCGCCGCCGTCGGACTGACGAAAACCGCGAGCTGAAATCCGTCCAGGCGCGCAACCAGACTCGAGACCGCTGCTGCATTTTCCGGAGGCAGGATCTCGATGGTGGGAAAGAGAATCGGGTCTGCACCTGCGGCGCGGATTCGCTCGGCAAGCGCCAAAGCGTGCTCCCGCGGGCGAGTGACCACGATACCGCGGCCCGAAAGCGGTCCTGCGATCATGGCAAAGACGCGAGAATCGCATCTGCGCCGAGGGCCCGCAGTTTTGCCGCGAGCATCTCGCCCAGTTTTTCCGGCGTCGCGATCGGGCCGCTCAATTCCGCGCGCACCACCTTGCTGCCGTCGGGCATCGCCACGAGGCCCCGCAGGCGAATCTCCGCCCCGTTTGCCACGGCGTATGCCGCGAGCGGCAGCTGGCAATCGCCCGACAATGCGCGGCTCAGCGCACGCTCGGCGAGTACGCAGGCCGATGTCTCGAAGTCCCCGAGAGGAGCCAGTCGCTGCCGCAGCTCGCCTTGGTCCTCCCGGCATTCGATCACGAGCGCGCCCTGCCCAGGCGCGGGCAAGCTCTGCTCGGGCTCGAGCATCGCTCGGATTCGCGCCGCGAGACCGAGCCGCTTGAGCCCCGCTGCGGCGAGCACGACTGCCTGGAACTCCCCCCGATCGAGCTTCGCCAGTCGCGTGTCGAGATTGCCGCGCAACGGATTCACCATCAGCTCCGGATGGCGCTCGCGCAACTGCGCCTCGCGCCGCAGGCTGGAAGTTCCAACGATGCTTCCCGGCGGCAACGCTTCGAGGCTCGCGCTCAGGTTCGATACAAGGCAGTCGCGCGGGTCCTCTCTCGCGGTGATCGCCGCCAGGCAAAAGCGCTCGGGCAGACGCATCGGAACGTCCTTCGCGGAGTGCACGGCAAGATCGGCCCGCCCGTCCTCGAGCGCGGCCTCGAGTTCCTTGACGAAAAGGCCCTTGCCGCCGATCTGGGCGAGGGGCCGGTCGACGATCTGGTCGCCTCGCGTCGTGATGCCGAGGATGCTCATCTCGCAATGCGGATACAGGCGCTTGAGCTCGCCTGCGACATGCTCGGACTGCCACATCGCGAGCCGGCTCCTGCGCGACGCAATGACGATTCGTTCAGAACCCTGACTCAACTCTTGTTCCCTAGCTCACCAGCGACTTGACCTGCGCCCATAGCCTGCGGCTCACCGGCAGCCTTTCGTCGAGGCCCTCCAAGACCACCGACCATCCGACTTCGCCTTCGGTCTCGGCGGCGCGCTCAACACCGCGGATCCATCGCCGCGCCACCAGACAATTGCGATGAATTCGCACGAACACGCCGCTGAATTCCTGCTCGAGCTGCGTAAGCGACTCCTCGACCAAGTGCTCACCGGCGCGGGTCCGCAGCGTGACGTATTTGAGCTCGGCTCTGAGATAAATCACATCCGAGACACGCACGAGAGTCATGCGCCCGCGCTCGGCAACGCTGAAGTAGCGCCGCGGAGCCGGATCGATGCTCTCGAGCACGCCGCGCGCCAACTGTGCGCCGTTTGCGGCCTTCTTCAGAGCGGTGAGAAGCCGCACCGCGCGAACCGGCTTGGTCAGGTAGTCCACGGCGTTGACCTCAAACGCCTCGACCGCGTACCTATCGTGCGCAGTGACGAAAATCACGGCGGGCGGCCGCTCCAGAACCTGCAGATGCCTTGCAAATTCGATTCCGCTCATTTCAGGCATGTGGATGTCGACCAGGACGATCTCCGCTTCCGCCGCGGCGACGATTTGCAGGCCCTCCACTCCGTTCGCCGCTTCGCCCGCGATAGAATGCGGCAGTTCCCCGCGGCAGTCCTCCAGAAGCTCGCGTAGGCGGCTGCGAGCCGGTTCCTCGTCGTCGACGATGACCACTCGGAGCGGGGTCATAGGCTGGTGCGATAGGGCATTGCAATGCCGATCTCGAAGCGGCCGTCGACGATACGCGTGTCCAAGCTTGCCTCGACGTCGAAATGGAGCTGCAGGCGCTCGCGGATGTTGGCGAGCGCCATGTGATTTCCCTGGCGGTGTTGATAGTCCTCGTGGTAGGGATTGGCCAAATGCAGCCAGAGGCGGTCGTCCCGACGCTCGATGCGCACCTCGATCACGCCGGGCGCGATTCCCGGCTCGATTCCGTGGTAGACGGCGTTTTCCACCAAGGGCTGCAGGAGCATCGGCGGCACGAGAGCCTCCTCGATCGCCGGATCCAGCCGCCAATCGACCCGGAGGCGCTCTCCCAAGCGCAACTGCTCCAAGTTGAGGTACTGGCGGCACAACGCGAGTTCGTCTCCGAGAGCGATCAGCTGACGGTTGTCGACCATGACAGTGCGGAACAGCTCCGCCAGATCCTCCAGAGCGCCCTCGGCTCGCTTCGGATCCTTGCGAATCAGCGAAAGCACGGCGTTCAGGGTGTTGAAGAGGAAATGCGGACGGATACGAGCCTGAAGCGCCTGCAGCCGCGCCTCGGAAATCGCCGGCGAAAATGCCCGGTTGCGAAGGTGAAAATACCAAGCGATCGCTCCTGTTCCCAGCCCCGCGTGGCCGAGGCTCCACGCGAGTTCGCGCCACTCACCGCTTCCGCCGAGCAAGGTTTGGAACGGGAAGAGCGCGGCGGTTACCGCAAGCACGATCGCAAGGACCGCCAGCAAACCATGAACGTACGCGAGCCGCTCGAGCAGCGTGGACCCCGCGTAAAGCACGATCACCACGATGAGCAATATCGGTTCGAGCGACCCTGCGATCTCGGTGACTTTCGCGGCGAACTCGCCGATCTCCCGCGAGCGCGCCAGAGCGAAAAGCAGGGCGAGCGCGTTGACGGAAAGCAGGATGCGCGAAATCACACCCACATTGCGGAAGTCCGGCAGGGCGTAGGGCAGGTCGTTTTGCCGTATACTTTGCACTTTTGTGCGGACGCAAAAGTCGACGCTTGCGGCGATGAACCGCGCGCTTCACGACTTCGGTGCATTTTACAGGCAACCATGACAGCGAAGCCCAAACCCGGCAAGAAACTCTGGTCCGGGCGGTTCGCCGAACCGGTATCCGAGCTCGTCAGGCGCTACACCGCGTCGGTCCGTTTTGACCGGCGCCTCGCGCCCCACGACATC
>DATHHZ010000177.1:0-20472 GCA_035316965.1 Burkholderiales bacterium
CGTGCAGAAATCGGAAATCCTCGCGTTGAGAAGGCTCTTGCTTTTCCAGCCAGACCCGCGTTTCCTCGAGCAAGGCGAATGTCCCGAGGATATTGGTCTGAACGAACTCAGCGGGCCCGTGAATGGAACGATCGACGTGGCTTTCCGCGGCGAAGTGAACGATGGCGCGTGGCGTGTGTCGTTCGAGAAGGCGCCGCACCAGTTCCCGGTCGCAGATGTCCCCGTGGACAAACACGTGCTCCGGGTTGTCCTTGAGGGTTTGGAGATTCGCGGGATTGCCCGCGTAGGTGAGCTTGTCGAGGTTGATCACGGGGCCAGCGCCTTGCGCGAACCAGTCAAGGACAAAATTCGAGCCTATGAAGCCGGCGCCGCCTGTCACCAAAATGGTCATTCCGAGGCGCGCTCCAGCGCCTTCAGTTTCGCGTACTTGTTGAAACTGTTCATGCAGCCGATCGTGACGTGCACCAAGCCCGGCACGCCGTCGAGGAATCCTAGCCGCAACAGGTAGAACTTGATGAAGCGCAGCAGGGGTGAGAGGACCAGCTGTAACGCATTCGCGCGCCGCCCGGCGGCGCGCAGCGACTCGGCCTGCAGACTCGTGTAGCGGTTCTGCTTGTCGAGATACTTCTCCAGCGTTTCCGCCGAATCGTGCAGAAGGTCGCCTCGGAGCCTGAGCACAGGCGACCGGGTTACTATCTTTTCATGCACCGACTCACTACCCCAGCGCGCATGCTCGCGGTGAAACAGGCGCACGTTCCAGTCGGGATAGCCTTCGCCGTGCTTGAGCCAGCGTCCCAAAAAGCGGTTGCGGCGCGGAATGGCGTAGACGAAGCCGCGTGGTGCCTTGAGCTCCGCGACGATATCCTCGCTAAGCTCTGGGCTCAGCCATTCGTCCGCGTCAACGCACAATACCCACTCGTGGCTCGCAGCGTCGACGGCGAACTGCTTTTGCGCGCCGAACCCGAGCCATTCCTTCCGGACTACGCGCGCGCCGTGGCGGGCGGCGAGCTCGACGGTGCCGTCCGTAGAACCCGAGTCCACCACGACGACGTCCTCGGCAAAAGCGACGCTCGCAAGGCAGCGTTCCAGCAACGCGGCGGCGTTGCGTGTGATGATGGCTACGGACAAGGGCATGGGCGCGAAGGGAGAGACGGCAAACCCGTATAATCAGCGGCTTATGCGCGGCATTCTAACCGCTTTCCGTGCTTGGCGGCCGGACTCGCTTGGATGAAAAGAATCCTGATCGTCAAGACCTCTTCGCTCGGCGATGTCGTCCACAATCTTCCGGTGGCGAGCGACATTCGGCGGCACTTTCCAGATGCCGACATCGACTGGGTGGTGGAGGAGCCCTACGCACCGCTTGTGGGGCTGCACTCTGCCGTACGGCGCGTGATCCCGGTCGCCCTGCGCCGCTGGCGGCGGCGGCCCCTGGGTCGGTCGACGTGGAGAGAAATCGGTGAATTTCGGCGGCTCTTCCGCACCGTGCGCTACGACGCGATCGTCGACACGCAGGGACTACTCAAGAGCGCCTTGATCGCGCGAGCTGCAAAGGGCAGGCATCATGGATTTGACGCCGGCACTGCGCGCGAGCCGCTCGCGGCGCGATTCTACGATGTCACGCATCACGTTCCACTTTCGCAGCACGCGGTGCCGCGCAACCGGGCCCTGGGTGCTGCTGCGCTGGGTTATCGGGTGGAAGAGCCGATCGATTATGGTATCGTCATCTCGGGATCGCTTACGCAGCCGGCGCCGCCTTACGCGGTGCTGTTGCACGGCAGCAGCCGCCGCGACAAGCTCTGGGCCGAGGCTGCATGGATAGAGCTGGGTCGGGCACTCGCCGCTCGGGGCCTCGCTTGTGTTCTGCCCTGGGGAAGCGATGAAGAGCGGAAGCGAAGCGAGCGCATTGCGCAAGATCTGAGGCGCGCCGAGGTCCCTCCCCTTCAGCCTCTCGATCGCCTGGCTGCGCTGCTCGAAAAAGCCGTCGCGGTTGTAGGCGTGGATACCGGCCTCACCCATCTTGCGGCCGCGCTCGGACGGCCGGTTGCCGCGATCTACTGCGGCACGGACCCGAGTTTCACCGGAGTATACGGGGCGCCGCGGGCGAAGAATCTCGGAGGCCCGGGCGAACGCCCCTCGCCGGAAGAGGCACTCCTAGCGCTTGAAGCCGTCGGGGCGTTCTGATGTGGCGGGCCGGTTATAGATTGCTTCTTTGGCTCGCTTTCCCCTTCGTGCTCGCGCGCCTATGGTGGCGTGGGCGGCACGAGCCGGGATACAGGCAGAACTTAGCCGAGCGATTCGGCTTCTACCCCACGAGGCCCGCGAGGCCGGTGATCTGGTTGCACGCCGTGTCGGTGGGTGAGACACGTGCCGCGGAGCCACTGCTGCACGCGCTGCGATCGCGTCATCCGGACTGCGATTTGTTGATTACCCAGATGACCGCAACCGGCCGGGAGGCTGCGCAGCAACTATTCGGCGGCGCCGTGCTCGTTGCGTGGCTCGCTTACGACTATCCCTCGGCCGTCAGGCGGTTCCTGCGCAACTTCCGGCCTCGGCTTGGCATTCTGATGGAAACTGAAATCTGGTTTCACCTCGTGGGCGAATGTCAACGCTCCGGCGTGCCGCTCTTGCTTGCCAATGCCCGAATGTCGGCTAAGTCGGCGCGCAGCTACGCCGCGGTCGCGCCGCTCGTGCGGGTCGCACTAGGAGGTCTGAGCGCGGTTGCGGCGCAAACCACCGAAGACGCCGAACGGCTTCGATCCCTCGGCGCGCAGGCCGTGGAAGTCACCGGAAACCTCAAGTTTGACGCCCATCCAAGCGCCCGGAGCGAATCACTCGCAGCACAATTCCGGCACCGGTTTGGTAGTCGAGCAGTGTTGCTTGCCGCAAGCACTCGCGAGGGCGAGGAAGACCTGCTGCTTGACGCTTTGGAACAAAACGCCCTCGGGGACGCAATTCTGGTCATTGTGCCGCGGCACCCACAACGGTTCGACACGGTAGCGCAGCTTCTTGCATCCCGGGGTCTGAAGTTCATCCGGCGCAGCGCCGACACGCCGCTCGATGCCGACTGCGACATCGTGCTCGGCGACAGCATGGGTGAAATGGCAGCCTATTATCGCGCCTGCGACGTTGCCTTCGTCGGAGGAAGCCTGCTTACCTACGGCGGTCAGAACCTGATTGAGGCTTGCGCGGCAGGCGTGCCGGTACTGATCGGACCCTACACCTACAATTTCGCGCAGGCGGCCGAAAGCGCGGTCGCAGCTGGCGCGGCGGTGCGGGTCAACAGTGCCGAAGAAGTGATACGGCGGGCACGATCCATACTTCAGGACGCGGGGCTGCGCGAGCGAATGGGAAAAGCTGGAGTCGTTTTCTGTGCGGCGCATCGAGGTGCCACCGAGCGGACGCTCGCGATCTGCGAGCGGCTGCTTGGGTGACCTCTCCGCACCGGTCAGTTCGTCCCGAGCAGGCGGTTCACTTCCTCTACGTCGGCTTCGCCCAGACTCCCCGCGGCGGCCTTCAGCCTCAGGCCGTTGAGAATGGTGTCATAGCGCGCCCTGGAGAGATCGCGCAGCGTACTGAAGACCTGCTGCTGCGCGTTCAAGACGTCGATGTTGATGCGCACGCCGACCTCGTAGCCGAGCTTGTTCGAATCAAGCGCGCTCCGGCTGGAAACAAGCGCCGCCTCCAGAGCTCGTACCTGTGCCATCCCATTGATCACGCCAACATAGGACTGGCGAGCGGATAACGCGGCGGTACGCCGCGCGCCTTCGAGATCCTGCTGCGCTTTTTCGCGATTGGCGACCGCTTGCCGAACAAGCGAGCTGACATTGCCTCCCGCGTAGAGGGGGATGGCAAGCTGCAGTCCGATGGTTCGGCTGACTGAATCGGTCGGTGTGTTGTTGACCGAAGTGGCGCTGATGCTCGAGGCGCCTTGGCCTGCGGTGCCGACGATGTTCAGGGTGGGCAGATGTCCCGCGCGGGAGCGCTCGATCTCGCGCGTCGCGATTTCGAGCGCGGCTTCCTGTGCGCGTACTGGATAGCCTTGATTCGCGGCAGCAGTGGCCCAGTCTTCCATCGAGTTCGGCTTGGGAGGGTTGAGCTCGATGTTCGGCTTCAGCGGCTCGAGCCTTTCCGGAAACTTGCCCACGATCTGCTGCAAGGTGCGCTTCTTGATTTCGAGGTCGCCTTGAGCTGCGATTTCCTGAGAGGTCGCGAGGTCGAAGCGGGCCTGCGCTTCGTGCGTATCGGTGATCGTTGCGGTGCCTACCTCGAAATTGCGCTTTGCTTGGGCGAGCTGCTCGGAGATCGCCACCTTCTGTCCTTGGATGAACGTGAGGCTGTCCTGTGAGGCGAGCACGTCGAAATAGGCCTGCGCGATGCGCACGATCAGATCCTGTGTCGCTTGACCGAAAGTGGCTTCGGCTTGCGCCGCCTTGAACCCGGCCTCCTTGTACACCTGGATATTCTGCCAATTGAAGACGGGCTGCGTGAGCGTGACGGTGTAACCGTTGGAGTTGCCCTGCCGTAGGGAAGTGTCCGGCCCGGAGCCACGAAAGGAAAGAGTGATGTCGTTGTTCTGTGTGAACGCGGTCGCGTTCACCGTCGGAAGGATCTGGGCAAGGCCCTGCGGCAGGTTCTCGAGTCCTGCATCGCGCGTCGCACGCGCCGAGCCGTAGTTGGCATCGTTCGCGAGAGCGTCGCGATAGATTTGCAAAAGGTCCGCTGCGCGCGCGGGCACCGCCGACAATGCAACCGTCAATGACAGTGCGATACAAAAACGTGGCATGACCGCTGCAACTGGGTAGGGGGTTACCGCTAGAATTCGAAGCGCGTCGGCTGCAGCGCGTTCTTGAGCGGAGCGAGACAGGTCTCGAACAGATCAGTGGTATAGCATGAGCCTTCGTCAACGCTGGTAATGAGGCGCGCTTCCATCACCGGCGGATCGCCCACGACCGCGAAAAGCCGTCCTCCTACCCTGAGCTGCGAAATCAAAGTCTGCGGCAAGATCGGTGTCGAGCCGGTGAGTACGATGACGTCGTAAGGCGCGAATGTTCGCCACCCTTGCGCCGCGTCACCGAGCTGGACAGTGGCGTTCTCCACGCCGCCTCGTCGCAGATTCTCTTCCCCGAACGCCTTGAGCTTCGGATTGATCTCAACCGAGTACACGTGGTGCGCCCGGGCGGCGAGAAGTGCCGCGAGATAACCGCTGCCGGTGCCCACTTCGAGCACGTGTTCGTTTTTCTTCACCGCCAATTCCTGCAGAATGCGCGCCTCCACCTTGGGCTGCATCATGCGCTCGCCCTCGTCTGCACCATCGTATAGCGGAATTTCCATGTCCGAGAAGGCAAACGCCCGGTACTCGACGGGCACAAACTCCTCGCGGCGCACGACGTACAAGAGGTCGAGCACGTCCTGATCGAGCACCTCCCAAGTGCGAATCTGCTGTTCGACCATGTTGAAGCGGGCTTGCTCGACGCTCATGGGAGTGGGAAGTCGCGCGAAAGGCGCCGATTCTAGCACTGATTGCAGCGCGTTCCGGCGCGCAGGCAGTCAGTTCAGCGCTTAGGGGATCGCTCTCATGTCTCTGAAAGGAATGGTTTTTACTGAGGTCACGGTGAGTGGCGGCCGAGGCGCCGCACCCGCGGCCGCACTTGAAGGGCGCCTAGCGATGAATCAAAATAGCCCTCGACAGCGATAATTTCTTGAGCCGGCGCAATTATCGATGCGCCGCAAGCGTTTTTAACCGTCCGGGGGGCCTTTCCGTTCCATGCATGTATCCCAAGAACGCTATGGCGACGCGCTGGTGCTCACTCCGATCGGGCGAGTCGACAACAGCACCACCGACGGGCTGAAGTCCGGGCTTGACGCCTATGTAGCCAGCTGCCGTGCTGGGGGAAATCGCCTGGTCTTGGATTTTTCGAAGGTGGACTACATTAGCAGCGTCGGGTTGCGCGTCTTGATGCTGGCGGGCAAGGAAATCCGTGAGCAGGGAGGCTCGATCGTGGTAGCGGCGCTCCAGCCCGTGGTGCGCGAAATCTTCGAGATCAGCCGCTTCAACCTTGTCTTCCAGTGTTTTGGGTCTGTGCGCGAAGCTCTGACAAAAGTATCGCCGACCGCCCTGGCGGCCTACGACTCCGCCCATGGCACCTGACCGATGGCGCTGTGGGTCACGTTCTGGGGAACGCGCGGTTCCATCCCCGTCTCTCTGGACTCCGCGTCGATCAGAGACAAGCTTGCCCATGCCATAGTCGCGGCTTCGGGTAAGCGCCTCGACACGCAGGAAAAGGCGCGGGCATGGGTCGACTCTGAGCTTGATTTTGCGGTTTCGCACACTTTCGGGGGCAATTCCGCTTGCGTGCAGCTCGATGCGGGTGACGACGAGCATGTATTGTGCGATCTCGGGAGCGGCGTACGCGCCTTCGGAAACCATGTATTTACCCGGGACGGTCCCGCCAAGGCCAACGTCTTCCACGTGTTCCAGTCGCATCTTCACTGGGACCACATCATGGGCTTTCCTTTTTTTGCTCCGGCCTACGTCCCTGGAAACAGGATTCGGATTTACGGCTGTCACACTAATCTCGAAGAAGCTCTTCGCCGCCAACAGGACCCGCCCAGTTTCCCCGTACCGTTTGATCGCCTCGGGGCTTCGATAGAATTCGTCACACTCCAGCCTGGCAGGAGCTATGAGGTCGCCGGATGGAGCGTGACCGCGAAGCTTCAGAGCCATTCCGGTGATTCCTACGGCTATCGATTCGTCCGTGACGGCCGGATCATCGTCTATTCGACCGACTCCGAGCACAGGCTGGACGTCCCGGATGCGGTCGAAGGCGCCGCAACTTTCTTTGCGCACGCCGACCTGGTGATTTTCGACGCCATGTACTCGCTCGCGGAGGCCGTGTCCGTGAAGGAGGACTGGGGCCACTCGAGCAACGTAGTCGGGGTCGAGTTGTGCCAGCTTGCCAATGTGAAACACCTGGTGCTTTTCCATCACGAACCGGCCAACAACGACGAACGCATCGCCCAGATCTGGCGCGAAACCCTGCGTTATGAAGAAATCTCGCGAACGGGTGAACCGCTGCGCATCTCGGTCGCCTACGACGGCTTGGAGATCGAGCTCTGAGGGGCAAATCGTCGCCGGGTGCCAGGGACGCCGGCCGGTACTCCGGATCGGAGTGGGTCGCACGAGCAAATCGCTTTGGGGCCAAGGTCAATTCACGCGGCGTGGGTCACGGTCTGGCCCTGCTTGCGCTGCTTGTCGTGCCGATCCTGTGGCAGGACATGCCCGTCGTCGGTGCAATGCGTCTTGCGTGGCTCGACGGCTACCAGGAACTGTCTCCGCGCGAAAGGCACTCCGCGCCCGCGATCATCGTCGCCATCGACGAGGTAAGTCTGGACCGATTCGGTCAATGGCCGTGGCCGCGCACCTTGATTGCACAACTCATCGATAAGCTCGGCGCAGCCCGCCCCGCGGCAATCGGGGTAGACGTATTGTTTCCGGAGCCTGACCGTCTTTCCCCCGAATGGCTTGCACTGTCGGTAGCCGAAGCCGATCCGCAATTGGCGGCGCGTCTCGCAAAACTGCCGCGCCACGATGCGGTACTCGCCGCGTCGATCAAGGCCGCTCCGGTAGTGCTGGGCATTGCAGGGCTTGAGGCCGGCAAACCTTCCGAGGCGGCGCCCCTGACTCCATCCCTGCTGAGAGGAACCGATGCGCGAGAAGCCGTGCGTCACTATGCTTCTACCCTGCGGAGTCTCCCGGAAATCGATGCGGCCGCGAGAGGACACGGACTACTCAGCGCCGATACCGAAGCGGGCGTTGTTCGGCGCATGCCGATGGTCGTACTTGTCGGCACAACCCCGGTGCTACCTTTGAGCCTGGAGACCCTTCGTTTGGCGAGCGGCGAACCGCTCTTTTTCGTACGAGGCGGCGCCGCCGGGGTCGAAGCCGTGGGAATCGGCGACCTGACCGTGCCCACTCAATCGGACGGACGCCTGTGGGTCCACTACACCCCACATGATGCGAGTCGATTTATCTCGGCCGCGGATGTGCTCGGCGAGAAAGTTGACCCCGCTCAATTCGAGCGCAAGCTCGTGCTAGTCGGTGTTACCGGACTTGGGCTCATCGATTATCAGACCACGCCGCTTGGCGAACGCATGCCGGGGATCGAGATTCATGCCCAGGTCCTTGAGAACGTTTTTGACGGCGCACTGCTGATGCGCCCGCGATGGGGAGCCTGGGTTGAAGGATTGGCGCTTTTCGTCGTGGGCTTGGTTGTCGTCTGTTCCGTACCTCGGCTCTCGCCGGGGCGTTCGACGATCCTCCTAGTTCTGCTTCTGATCACGTTGGGTGCAGCCGCCTTCGGAGCATACCGGGTGGCGGGGCTTCTGCTTGACGCTTCGGTTCCCGGGGCCGCCATCGCTTTCCTGTTCGCCGCGATGCTTGTCGAGACGCTCGCCGAGGCCAACGCCCAGAAAAAACTGCTGCAGGAGCGCCTGCAACGCGAACGCGAGTCTGCCGCGCGCCTCGCCGGCGAGCTTGACGCGGCGCGACGCATCCAGATCGGCAGCCTCCCGCGGCCCGAGTCGGCGTTCCCTTCAGAACATCGCTTCGAGATCTCCGCCGCTATGGAGCCCGCGCGCGAAGTAGGAGGGGATCTCTACGACTTCTTCATGCTCGATGCCGAACACTTATTCTTTCTCGTAGGCGATGTTTCCGGGAAGGGCTTGCCTGCCAGCATCTTTATGGCGGTCAGCAAAGCTCTGTGCAAAAGTACTGCCCTTCGACGCGGGCGTCGGATCGATGAATTGCTCCGTGAGGCCAACACGGAAATCGCGCGGGAAAACCCGGAGTCCTTGTTCGTGACCGTTTTTGCGGGCGTGCTCGACGTTCTGAGCGGTCGTCTGGAATATTGCAGCGCCGGACACGAATCGCCTTTCGTTCTGGCTCCTGATGGAGAGATTGCCCGGCTTGAGGAAGGCGGTGGGCCGCCGTTATGCGTGCTTGAAGGATTCTCCTACGTCGCCGCCGAACATTGGATAGGCCGACGAGGAATTGTGTGTGTTGTGTCAGACGGGGTGACCGAGGCGATGAATCCGGCAGGGGAACTCTACGGTGCGCGTCGGCTGCGCGAGGTACTCACGCGCGCACGGAACGCCGAGAATCCGGCGGCGCTCGTCAGTTCGATCCGTGCTGACATCGCGCAATTTGTCGGCGGAGCCGAAGCCGCAGACGACCTCACACTCCTGGTGCTGCGCTGGAACGGACCCTAGCGGACGTTGATTTCCACTCGCCGATTCCGCGGCTCGGAAACCCCGTCGGCTGTGGGAATCAAAGGCTCGCGTCTGCCGCGGCCAGCAGTCAGGATCCGCTCAGCGGGGATGCCCATTCCCGCCAGGATCGACTTCACGCGCTCGGCTCGCTGAAGAGAGAGCGCATCGTTGGATGGATCTGGGCCGACCAGATCGGTGTGGCCAATGACGGTAATGTCCGGCGCCTGTCTACGCGCGACCTCGGCAAACAAACCCTTTACTTCCTGCTTCGATTGCTCGGTAAATTCGTCGTTGCCACTCTCGAAATAGAGGGTGAAGGAAACCGGGCGCGGCGGCTGGGCCGCGAGCGCACTGCTAAAAACGTCCTTTACTTCGCTCTGACTTGCGGTGCCACGTTGCACACCGCCATCGGTTGTCGTCCGGGCTGTGGCGTACGCGGTATTGAGCACAGCCTTGCCCTTCTGGCCTTGGACAACGACTGTTCCGACTTTGCCCTCCTTATCCGGCAACAGCACAACCAAGTCCTGGTTCGGTGTGGCGCAGCCCCCCAGTACAAGTGACGCGATCAGCGCAGCGTAGTGCCGGCGCATGAGGTCCTTTGGGGCTCAGTTGCTGGAGCGAACGAGGAACTCGGTTCCGCGCACCCCGAGTATCGAAGAAGGGGTCTTCACTTTCATTGCATCGGGAGACTGCTTGGCTATTTTTCCAGACACCACCGACAGCGTTCCCTTGCGGAGAGAGGATTCGAAAGCACCCTCGTGCGTAGTCGAGTTGAACGCGTAGCGCTCGATGGCAAGCACGCTGTTGGGACCGACTGACAGAAGCGAATTGTCGACGAAGGCAATGCCGGCCGATCCGTCCGCTCCGGTCACCACGGTGTCGGTTGCCTGCAGATGCGTTCCTATGCGTGCCGGGAGGCGCTGGCCGCTGCGCTCGAGATAGACCGAGCCTCTGGCGACCCTGAACTGCGCTATGTCATTTGCCCAGGTGGCAATCGGCGCAAGGGTGAACGCGCACATAAGGAGAAATCGGCGAAAGACGATTAAACGCGTTGATTGCATAATGACTCCCCAATAATTTGCCGCCTTGCAATTCCGGAGGTGGCTAGGGCCTTCGAGGACGCTTTGTTCCTATCTATAATAGCCCAAACGGCCTTCTTCCGGCTCATCCCCGTCAATGGCTAACACCCCGCTTGCCCGGTTTCCAGCCAGGATGGATTCCATGGCGGAAATCCGGACCTTTGTTGAGCACGCGTGCACCACGGCCGGGATAGGGCGGGAAGATTGCCTGAAGCTCCTCCTTATCGTCGAGGAATTATTCACGAACACGGTCACCCACGGCTATCGCGAGGAGAGCGAATCCCCAGTCTGGATCGCATTCGCTCCCTGCGATACGGGATTTACCTTGCGCTACGAGGACGCGGCCCCGCCGCACAATCCGTTCGGCGAATATCGCCCCATGGATACCGCCGTCCTAATCGCTCAGCAACCGGTGGGTGGTCTCGGCCTAAAACTAATTAGATCGCTTGCCACGGACGCGGGCTACAGTCGCGAGGGCGAGCGTAACTGCATACGGGTCACATTCGCAATACGCCCGCGCAGCTGATACGCTTGCCAACCCCCCACCGCTTGGAGTAAGGTTCCTCAGAGCAACGTAGGGGTCCTGACCGGGCGAACTTGCCTGGCCGGGTGAGAGCAAACCCTTAGAACCTGATGCGGATAATGCCGCCGCAGGGAAGCGTTGAACGGCTGGTCCTTCGCTCCCCTGCGGTCTGTGCGTGAGAGGAGCGCCATGAACGCCAATCCAAAGTTTATTGCCGAGACAGCGCGCGTTGATGAAGCGGCAATCAAACCGATGCCGAACTCGCGCAAGATGTACGTCGAGGGGTCGCGTCGCGACCTTCTTGTGCCGATGCGCGAGATCGTTCAGTCTGACACGCCGGCCTCGTTCGGCGCCGAGAAAAACCCACCCATCTTCGTCTATGACACCTCCGGCCCGTATACGGATCCCCAAGCGAGGATCGACATCCGACAGGGTCTCTTTGCTCTACGCACCAAATGGATCGAGGAGCGCGACGATACCGAAGAGCTTTCTGGCCCCACCTCGAGATACGGCCATGAGCGCCTGAACGATCCAAGACTCGCAGACATGCGCTTTAACCTGAAGCGAAAGCCGCGCCGCGCCAGCGCCGGAAGGAACGTGACACAGATGCACTACGCGAGAAAGGGCATGGTCACGCCTGAGATGGAGTTCGTCGCTATCCGCGAGAATCAGCGCCTAGACGCTTTGTCCGACCTGATTACACGTCAGCATCCGGGCCAGGGTTTCGGAGCCGCGATCCAGAAAACCATCACGCCAGAGTTTGTCCGCGAGGAAGTGGCGCGCGGCCGCGCCATTATTCCGGCGAGCATCAATCACCCGGAGACCGAGCCGATGATCATTGGCCGCAACTTCTTGGTGAAGATCAACGCCAACATCGGCAACTCCTCGGTGACGTCGGGCATCGCGGAGGAAGTTGAGAAGATGACTTGGGCGATCCGCTGGGGTGGCGACACCGTGATGGATCTTTCCACGGGGAAGCACATCCACGAAACGCGCGAGTGGATCATCCGTAACTCGCCTGTCCCCATTGGCACGGTGCCGATCTACCAGGCGCTCGAGAAGGTGGACGGGAAAGCCGAGGATCTCACTTGGGAAGTCTTCCGCGACACGCTGGTCGAGCAGGCCGAGCAGGGTGTCGATTACTTCACAATCCACGCGGGCGTACGGCTGCCGTACATTCCGCTCACGGCAAAACGTATGACCGGGATCGTGTCGCGCGGCGGATCGATCATGGCGAAATGGTGCCTCGCTCACCATGTGGAGAGCTTTCTTTACACGCATTTCGAAGACATCTGCGAGATCATGGCGGCGTACGATGTGAGTTTCTCGCTTGGCGATGGTCTGCGTCCCGGCTCAATTCAAGACGCCAACGACGAGGCGCAGATCGCCGAACTGAAGACTCTCGGGGAGCTTACGGACATCGCCTGGCGCCACGACTGCCAAGTGATGATCGAAGGACCGGGCCATGTCCCGATGCAACTCATCAAAGAGAACATGGACCTGCAGTTGAAGTACTGTAAGGAAGCGCCATTCTATACGCTGGGGCCTCTCACGACCGACATCGCGCCGGGCTACGATCACATCACCAGCGCCATCGGTGCGGCGATGATCGGTTGGTACGGCACCGCGATGCTGTGCTATGTCACACCGAAGGAGCATTTGGGCTTGCCGGACAAGGACGATGTCAAGGACGGCATCATCGCCTACAAGATCGCCGCCCATGCTGCCGACCTCGCGAAAGGCCACCCCGGAGCGCAAATCCGGGACAACGCGCTCTCGAAGGCGCGCTTCGAGTTCCGCTGGGAGGATCAGTTTAACCTGGGTCTCGACCCGGACAAGGCCAAGGCGTTCCATGACGAGACGCTACCGCAAGAGGGTGCGAAGCTCGCCCATTTCTGCTCGATGTGCGGCCCGCATTTCTGCTCGATGAAGATTACTCAAGATGTACGCGAGTACGCGGAGAAACACGGTCTTTCAGAGCAGGATGCGTTGAAGAAGGGTATGGAACAGAAGGCGGTGGAGTTCGTCAGGAAAGGCGCGGAGGTATATCAGAAGGCCTGAGGCATCGAGGTCAAGCGATGAACTAGGCTCGTCACCGCTTCCGGCGGTTTCCGTTAGAATTTCAAGGCGGCAGTTTCTGCCGCCTTTTATTTTCTGGAGACGCAGTGGAACTCGCGTTGCTCGCAAAGGTTTTCATCCTCGGTGTCGTGGAGGGCCTGACCGAGTTTCTGCCGATCTCGTCGACCGGACACCTGATCCTCGTCGGCGACCTGCTTGGCTTCACCGATGAGAAGGCAAAGGTATTCGAGATCGTGATCCAGACCGGCGCGATGTTCGCCATCGTCTGGGAATACCGTAAGCGGTTCGGGCGCGTGCTGGCAGGCCTCGCCACCGATCGCGCTGCGCAGCGTTTCGCGCTTAATCTCCTTGTCGCTTTCACTCCTGCCGCGGTGCTAGGCCTCGCCTTCGGCAAGCTGATCAAGACCTATCTTTTCCACGCCGTGCCGGTTGCGCTCGCGTTCATCGTCGGAGCGTTCATCATTCTTTGGGTGGAAAGACGTCGACGCGCCGCCGTGATTCAAAGCGTGGACGAAATGACCTGGAAAGACGCATTGAAAGTCGGTATTGCCCAGTCGTTCGCGCTGATCCCCGGTACTTCACGCTCGGGAGCGACCATCATCGGCGGGATGCTGTTCGGACTTTCGCGGCGCGCGGCGACTGAGTTTTCCTTTTTCCTAGCCGTGCCGACGCTCGTGGCGGCCGGCGCATACGATTTCTGGAAGAACCGCGCGCTCTTCGATTCGGGCGATGTAGGGATGTTCGCGGTCGGCTCAGCCGCAGCGTTCGTCTCCGCTTTCCTCTGCGTACGTTGGCTGCTACGCTACATCGCCACGCATGACTTCACGCCGTTCGCCTGGTACCGGATCGCTTTCGGCGTGGCGGTGCTCGTCACAGCCTACGCGGGAGTCGTCAATTGGTCGGCGGGATAGCCGAGGGGAGAGCCGATCGAGCGCGTAGCGTAGGTCAGCCTTGGACCCAGGGTAAGCCGGCAAATCGCCAGCCGCCGACCGTACCGCGATGGCCGTGCGGATCCTTCTCGCCTTCGAATCCCTCGAGCACGTTGTAGGAGTTGGGATAACCCGCTTGGGTTGCCGCTGCTGCAGCGTGGTGGGAGCGTGCTCCGGAGCGGCACAAGAACATTACCGGTGCTTCGGTCTTCGCGAACCGCGCCTGGAGCTGTTCGAGGAACCGTGGATTGCGTTGGCCGCTCGGGTACGTGTTCCATTCGATCAATACCGATTCAGGAATATGACCGACATAGTCCCACTCGGCCTGGGTGCGCACGTCGACCAGTTTCGCTTCCGGGTCATTTTGCATCAACGCGTGCGCTTCGAGTGGCAGCAATGCTCCAGCGTAAGGTAGATTCATTGCCTCAGCTCGCTGTTTGGCCTGGGCGAGGATGCTCTCGACGGAGTCTTTCTTCATGATGAGATTCGGTAGTCAAGCGATATGCATAGTTTAGCTCCAGGCGAAGCGGTAGGAGTTGATTCGCACCGACACGGTGCGCATAATGACTGCTTTTGCGCCGGTTTGGTGCGCCAGCTCCCTAAATCGCTTCGAGTGCTCTCTTATGGCACAATGGCCTGCCTTTTTTGCGCCGGATGGCATGGAATCTGCAGAGATTCCATCGACCTAGCGCTCTGTTTCCCTTCATAACCCCACCAACAATCCGCAACCCGAGGAGATTCTGCAATGGCAATGTCTGCCAATGACGTCATGAAAATGATCAAGGAGAAGGAGGTCAAGTTCGTGGACTTGCGCTTTACCGACACTCGTGGCAAGGAGCAACACGTATCCGTGCCGGTCAAGGCGTTCACCATGGATAAGTTCGAGAGCGGACATTTCTTCGACGGCTCCTCGATCGCGGGGTGGAAGAGCATCGAGGCCTCGGACATGCTGTTGATGCCCGATCCAGACAGTGCGCGAATGGACCCCTTTACCGATGAGCCAGTGCTCAATATCACCTGCGATTGCGTCGAACCCTCCGATGGAAAAGGCTACGACCGTGACCCGCGCACCATCGCTAAGCGCGCCGAGGCCTACCTGAAATCGAGCGGTTTGGGCGACACCGCCTATTTCGGTCCCGAGCCCGAATTCTTCATTTTCGACTCGGTGACCTGGAACGTCGACATGTCCGGCTGCTTCTGCAAGATCAAATCCGAGGAAGCCCCGTGGTCCTCCGGTGAGGAATACGAGGGCGGCAACATGGGTCACCGTGCCCCGATAAAAGGCGGCTATTTCCCGGTGCCGCCGACGGACACGCTGCAGGACATCCGCAACGCCATGGTGCTCGCAATGGAGCAGCAGGGCGTTGAGTGCGAAGTACACCATCACGAAGTGGGTGCGATGGGCCAGAACGAAATCGGTACCAAGTTCAACAGCTTGGTGAAACGCGCCGACTGGATGCAGATTCTGAAGTACACGGTCTGGAACGTGGCCCATTCCTACGGCAAGACCGCGACCTTCATGCCTAAGCCCGTCGTGGGCGATAACGGCTCGGGCATGCACGTCCACCAGTCGGTGTGGAAAGACGAAAAGAACTTGTTTCAGGGCAACGGCTACTCGGGGCTGTCCGACTTCGCCCTCTACTACATAGGCGGCATCATCAAGCACGCAAAGGCCTTGAACGCCATTACCAATCCGGGGACCAATTCGTACAAGCGTCTGGTGCCGGGGTTCGAGGCGCCGATCAACCTCGCCTACTCGTCGCGCAACCGCTCCGCTGCCTGCCGCATCCCTCTCGTCACCAACCCCAAGGCGCGCCGAGTGGAAGTGCGCTTCCCCGACCCGACGACCAATTCTTATCTCGCTTTTGCGGCGATGCTGATGGCGGGACTGGACGGAGTGCAGAATAAGATCCACCCCGGTGATCCGATCGACAAGAACATGTACGACCTGCCGCCGGCCCAGGCGAAAAAAGTCCAGCAGGTATGCTCGTCACTCGAAATGGCGCTGGACTGCCTGAACAAGGACCGCGACTTTCTGACCAAGGGCGGGGTGTTTTCCGACGACATGCTCGACGCCTATTGTGGCCTCAAGCACGAGGAACTGACGCGCTTTCGCATGACGACCCACCCGGTCGAATTCGACATGTACTACAGCTCGTAAAGAAACCGCAAAACCAAGGACCCGGTGGCTCCGGGTCGGGAATCTAATCCATGAAAGGGAGGACGGAGCACCCGGGATCGGGTTTTTCGTCCTTTTTTCATTTGAAATCAGGGTTGTTTTGGCCTACACTTAAAGCTCCCACTAGGGTCCGGGGGGGTGATGGCTCCGAACAAGCGATTGATCGGCTGGGTTTTTCTCGCGCTGGCGGCGCCCTGTGGTCACGCTCAGAGCGAGGTGTACAAGTGCCCCGACGCGAGCGGGCGTCCGACTTACACCAATGTCAAACGCGACACCGTGGGCAAGAACTGCACCTTGGTAAGCAAGGAGGTGTCCGTTGTCCCGGCTCAGGTCCCCACGCGCGGCGTGCAATCTTCAGCCGTATCGGACCCTGCCTCGGCGCGCAACGAGAACCGCCGCAGGATTCTCGAGTCGGAGCTTCAGAACGAGCAGCAACTACTCTCCGACGCCCGGCAGAAGCTCGCCGAGCAGGAAGGAATTCGCGACGGCGACGAGCGGAACTACGCTCGGGTGCTGGAGCGATTGAAGCCATACCAGGAAGCGGTCGGCCAGCACACAAAGAACATCGAGCAGCTTCGCGGCGAGCTCGGCCGCCTCAAGTAAGGGCGACTCGCACCGATCTTACGAATCGGGCAGCCTGGCTCGGGCAAGGGGCCGGCCCATGAGTCCGACCGTCTCACCGGGCCTGGATTGGCTCGCCACCGCCGTGGTGCTCTTGGACCGGGTCCTTCATGTAAAGTACGTCAACCCTGCAGCGGAAACGCTGTTCGCGGCCAGCCGTAAGAGCATCCTCGATCAGCCATTTCCCGGACTTTTCGCGGACTCGGGTTCCCTAGCAGCCCTGTTGCATCAAGCGATTCGCGAGGAGCGTGGCTTCGCTGATCAGGACTTGATCCTCGTGCCAACGGGCCAGGAGCCTCTGCACCTTGACTGCATCGTTACGCCGGTCGAGCTGCCGCAGGCCGCGCTGCTGCTTGAGCTGCGGCCGATTGACCAGAGGCTTCGCATCGAACGAGAAGAGCAACGCATGACCCAGCACCGGGCCAACCGGGAGCTGATCCGCAACCTAGCTCACGAAATCAAGAATCCGCTGGGAGGTTTGCGCGGCTCCGCTCAACTCCTCGAGCGAGAACTCGACCGGCCAAGCCTGCGCGAATACACCCGGGTGATCATCAAGGAGGCCGACCGCCTGCAGGCTCTCATGGACCGACTCCTTACTCCACATCGCCCTCCGAATCACGTGCCGATGAACATCCATGAAGTATGTGAACGAGTTCGCAGTCTTATTCTTGCCGAGTTTCCTGAAGGCATACGGGTAAGACGCGATTACGACGTCGGTCTGCCCGAGTTTCGCGGCGATCCGGAGCAACTCATCCAGGCCGTGCTCAACATCGCACGGAATGCCGCGCAAGCAATACTGGGAGCCCGTGCCACGACCGCGGCTGGGCTCCAAAACCGGGGCGAAATCGTCCTCCGCACCCGGGTCGCCCGACAGGTGACGCTCGCTCGGCGCTTTCACAGGCTGGCATTAGAATTGCAAGTGGTAGACAACGGGCCGGGCGTGCCAGCGGAAATCCGCGACCAGATTTTCTATCCGCTGGTATCCGGCCGTGAAGGCGGAACCGGACTCGGCCTGACGCTCGCGCAGACTTTCGTGCAGCAGCACCACGGGGTGGTGGAATGCGATAGCCAGCCGGGAAGAACCAGCTTCCGCATCGTGCTACCGCTTCGCTGAAAGACCATGATGAAACCTGTCTGGGTCATCGATGACGACCGCTCCATCCGTTGGGTGTTCGAGAAGGCACTTGCTCGCGAAGGCATCCCTTTCAAAACCTTTGCTCAGGCGACTGAAGCGATGGAGGCGCTCGACGCAGCTGGTGCCCCGCAGGTGCTCGTTTCAGACATCCGCATGCCCGGCACCTCGGGCCTGGAACTGCTGCAAACCGTAAAGCAGCGTTTCCCCAATCTTCCGGTCATTGTCATGACCGCGTACTCCGATTTAGAGTCGGCGGTGGCGGCGTTCCAGGGTGGCGCGTTCGAATATCTGCCAAAGCCATTCGACGTTGACCAGGCGGTCGAGCTCATCCGTCGGGCACTGGGCGAGAGCGTGCGGGAGGGCGAAGCCGAGGAGGCGTTGCCCGGTACGCCGGATATCCTCGGGCAGGCACAGTCGATGCAGGAGGTGTTCCGCGCAGTCGGCCGCTTGTCGCAGTCGAGCGCCACGGTCCTGATCACTGGCGAGTCCGGAACAGGCAAAGAACTCGTGGCGCGAGCGTTGCACCGCCATAGCCCGCGCGCAGACAAGCCTTTCATCGCAATAAATACTGCGGCAATGCCAAAAGACCTTCTGGAATCGGAGCTCTTCGGGCACGAGCGCGGTGCCTTCACGGGCGCACAGGCTCTACGGCGGGGTCGCTTCGAGCAGGCCGAAGGCGGTACCCTGTTCCTGGATGAGATTGGCGATATGCCGGCCGAGCTGCAAACGCGCTTGCTGCGCGTATTGTCTGACGGAACTTTCTATCGGGTTGGCGGCCATCAGCCGATTCGCGCGAGTGTCCGCGTCATCGCTGCGACCAATCAAGACTTGGAAGCGCGGGTTCGCGAAGGCCTGTTCCGCGAGGATCTGTATCACCGGCTGAACGTAATCCGGCTACGGCTGCCCTCGCTGCGCGAACGCCGCGAAGATATTCCGCTGCTTGCGCGACACTTCCTCGCAAAATCGGCTCGGGAGCTCGGCGTAGAACCCAAGCGCCTGTCGGATTCGGCGATGGCTCACCTCTCGGCTCAGAATCTTGCCGGAAACGTCCGTCAGCTCGAAAATGTGTGCCACTGGCTCACGGTGATGTCACCCACGCAGGTCATCGAGGTCGGTGATTTTCCGCCGGAGCTCCGCGAGGATGCCGCAGCGCCCTCCGGCGAGTGGCTCGCGGCGCTGGCACGCGAGGCGGATCGCAGACTGGTAAACGGCGAGACGAATATCATGGAGGACCTCTCGAGGAGCTTCGAAAGAACGCTGATCGCAAAGGCCCTCGCGCATACCGGCGGCCGACGCATCGAGGCGGCGGGTCGGCTCGGCATAGGTCGCAATACGATCACTCGCAAGATCGGTGAGCTAGGCATCGGAGATGGCACACTGACCGACGCGGAATAGTCGGAGATGCCAATTCGGCGAGCCTTTTTGGAGATGTGATTCATGAAGCCAGAATGGTTGAGCGCGATATTTTGGAGAGCGCGGTGAACGCGCCATCTTCGATTGCCCCGCTGGCAACTCTTCCGGCAGGAGTTGAAATCCGCGCGCCCGCCTTGTCCGAGGCGGCACAGGTTCTGACACCGGCGGCCTTGAGCTTCGTTGCCAAGCTGCATCGCGCCTTCGAATCGCGCCGCCAGGACCTGCTCGCGCGGCGCGCGGCGCGCCAGAGAGAATTTGACGCCGGCAAATTCCCCGATTTCATTCCGGAAACCGCCCCGCTTCGCGCCAAGGAATGGACGATCGCACCGCAGCCGAAAGATTTGCTGGACCGTCGCGTGGAGATCACGGGGCCGACTGACCGCAAAATGGTGATCAACGCACTCAACTCGGGCGCCTCTACCTTCATGGCGGACTTCGAGGACGCCAACTGTCCGACTTGGGCCAACATGATCGAAGGCCAGGTCAACCTGTACGATGCCGTGCGCGGGACCATCAGTTTCGTGCAAGAGGGAAAGTCGTACCGGCTGAAGAACAAGGTGGCAGTTCTGATTCCGCGCCCGCGCGGCTGGCATCTTGATGAAAAACATCTGCTTGTGGACGGGAAGCCCGTTTCGGGAGCGATATTCGACTTTGCGCTGTATTTCTTTCACAACGCCGAAGAACTGCTTGCACGTGACACAGGGCCGTATTTCTACCTGCCGAAGATGGAATCTCACCTCGAGGCGCGTCTTTGGAACGACATCTTCAAGTTCGCTCAGGGGGAATTGGGTGTGCCGCAGGGATCGATCAAGGCCACCGCGCTGATCGAGACAGTAGTTGCCGCGTTCGAAATGGAAGAAATCCTGTGGGAGCTGCGCGAGCACTCCGCCGGACTCAACATCGGTCGATGGGACTACATCTTTTCGTGCATCAAGAAGTTCCGCGCGAACCGTGGTTTTTGCCTCGCCGACCGCGCGCAGGTGACGATGACCGCGCCGTTCATGCGGGCCTACGCGCTGCTCCTCGTGAAGACTTGCCATCGCCGTGGCGCCCCGGCCATGGGTGGGATGGCCGCGCAGATCCCGATCAAGAATGACCCTGCGGCCAACGAAGCCGCGCTCGCGAAGGTTCGTGAGGACAAGCTGCGCGAAGTGACCGACGGTTGCGACGGAACCTGGGTCGCGCACCCAGGTCTGGTGCCGGTCGCAAAGGCCGTATTCGATGAGCACATGCCCCGCCCAAACCAG
>DATHHZ010000178.1:0-4483 GCA_035316965.1 Burkholderiales bacterium
AAGGTTCGCGTGGGTACAGGTTGGCAATTGGTGGAAGGCGTCGCAGCGCTGCTGCTCTCGATCGCCGTCACATACTGGCTCTTCGTTTCTCCCTCCCGTTCCAAGCGCGAGCGGCAGCGCCTCGCTCGCGAGCTGCAGGATACCCGCCGCCCGTAGCTCCTTGTCTTCCCGAAGTCCGGGAAGCGCGTTAACTCTCTGGTAGTCGCAAAACGCAGCGCACGAGCGCATGCTTTCACATTTTTATGTTCTGTATCAATGAAGTATCACGTTATATTAAAGTAATTTATAGCGCACCTGTATACCGAGCTCGGAGCGCCCGAGCGGGGGCCTTGCAACAGCTCCTCGAAAAAAGACTCGCCGCCTTCGAGGGAAAAGGCCCTAGTAATTGAAAACTAAGTCTTTTCACCGCCGCTACGAGGCGGTAGTATTACGCGCAATCAGGCGCTGCGAAGTGAGGAACGGCAGCCTGGCGCTGGAGGGAACCTGTTTTGAAGCCGACTGATATCGGTGCACCCGAATATTTCCACAAAGTCGTAGATTGCCAGTGGGCCTGCCCGGCCCATACTCCAGTCCCCGAATACATCCGCTTGATCGCCGCAGGGCGTTACGACGACGCCTACATGGTCAACTGACACTCCAACGTTTTTCCCGGAATACTCGGGCGCACCTGCGATCGCCCTTGCGAGCCCGCCTGCAGGCGGGGGCGTGTCGAGGAAAATAACGGCGCGAAGCCCGAACCCGTGGCGATCTGCCGCCTGAAGCGCGTCGCCGCCGACAACAAGGGCGACGTCAAGGCGAGGATGCCGAAGGCCGCCGCGAAAAAAAACGGCAAGCGCATCGCGTGCATCGGCGCCGGTCCCGCGTCGCTCACCGTCGCGCGCGACCTCGCGCCCCTCGGCTACCACGTCACCGTCTTCGACCAGGACCCGCGCGCGGGCGGAATGATCTGGTCGCAGATCCCGCGATTCCGCCTGCCGATGGAAGTGATCGACGAGGAGGTGGGCTACATCCTCGATCTCGGAGTCGAATTCAGGGGCGGCACGAAGATCGCGAGCATGAAGAAGCTGCTTGCGGAGAGCTACGACGCGATCTTCGTCGGCTCGGGCGCGCCGCGCGGGCGCGATCTCGACATTCCCGGGCGCAAGGAAGCGGCGAAGAACATCCACATCGGCATCGACTGGCTGTCCTCCGTTTCCTTCGGCCACACCGACAAGATCGGTAAGCGCGTGATCGTGCTGGGCGGCGGCAATACCGCGATGGACTGCTGCCGGTCCTCGAAACGCCTCGGCGGCGAGGACGTGAAAGTCATCGTGCGCTCGGGCTTCGAGGAGATGAAGGCCTCGCCCTGGGAGAAAGAGGACGCCCAGCACGAGGGCATTCCCATCCTCAACTATCTCGTCCCCAAGACCTTCGAGCACGACAACGGCAGGCTCACCGGCATGACTTTCGAGAAAGTGAAGGCGGTGCGCGACGAGAAAGGGAGACGCAGCCTCCTTCCCACGGGAGAGCCGGATTCGCGCTTCGAGTGCGACGACGTTCTGGTCGCGGTCGGACAGGAGAACGCTTTCCCCTGGATCGAGCGCGACGCCGGAATCCAGTTCGACCAGCACGGCATGCCGGTCGTCGACAAAGTCACGATGCAATCCACACAGCCGAAAGTCTTCTTCGGCGGCGACTCGGCATTCGGACCCAAGAACATCATCTGGGCCGTGGCGCACGGCCACGACGCCGCGATCTCGATCGACAAGCTCCTGAACGGGGAGGACATCCGCGAGCGTCCGTCGCCGATCGTGAACCTCTCGAGCCAGAAGATGGGCATCCACGAGTGGAGCTACGACAACGCGATCTCGCCCGACGAGCGCTACAAGGTTCCCTGGAAGGACAAGGCGATCACGCTGAAGAACATCAAGGTCGAGGTCGAGCTCGGCTTCGACCCGATGACCGGCTTCAAGGAAGCGCAGCGGTGCCTGAACTGCGACGTGCAGACGGTGTTCGCCGACAGGCTGTGCATCGAGTGCGACGCCTGCGTGGACATCTGCCCGATGGACTGCATCACGTTCACCCAGAACGGCGAGGAGGCGGACCTGCGCACGCGCCTCACCGCTCCGGCGAGGAATCCCACCCAGGACCTCTACGTCTCGGGCCCGCTCAAGACCGCCAGGATCATGGCGAAGGACGAGGACGTGTGCCTGCACTGCGGACTGTGCGCCGAGCGCTGTCCGACCGGCGCCTGGGACATGCAGAAATTCCTTCTCGACCTGACCCACGCCGGCCACGGTTGCCGTACGCCGCAGAAGAAGGCAGCGTGATATGCGACAGAAGGCAGCGTGATATGCGAAGCAAGGTGACCACTTTCTTCTTCCCCTCCTTACTTAAGGAGGGGCGCCGGCCAACGGCCGGCGGGGTGGTTGCGGGTTTGGGCGCAGAAATCACCACCCCGCCCGCTGCGCGGGCACCCCTCCTCGACGAGGAGGGGAATTACAGTTGCGTGCGCCGATGACCAAGCGCATCGAATCCGTCAACGCCTTCGTCGTCAAGTTCGCGAACGTGAACGGCTCGGGCTCGGCCTCGGCCAACGAGCTCTTCGCGAAAGCCATCCTGCGCATGGGCGTGCCGGTCAGCCCGCGCAACATCTTCCCCTCGAACATCCAGGGCCTGCCCACGTGGTACGAGGTGCGCGTCTCGGAATCGGGCTGGCTCGGCCGGCGCGGCGGCGTCGACCTCATGGTCGCGATGAACCCGCAGACCTGGGACGCCGACGTGAAGGAGATCGACGCCGGCGGCTACCTTTTCTACGACAACACCAAGGCCCTGCCGAAGTCGAAGTTCCGCGACGACATCAACGTGGTCGGCCTGCCGCTCACCGAGATCTGCAACCAGGCCTACACCGACGCGCGCCAGCGCCAGCTCTTCAAGAACATCATCTACGTCGGGGCGCTCTCGGCGCTGCTGGACGTCGACCCGCTGGTGATCGCCGAGCTGATCGGCGAGCAGTACCGGGGCAAGGAAGCGCTCCTGAAGCCCAACTTGAACGCACTGCAGCTCGGGCGCACCTACGCGCTCGAGCACCTGGATTGCCCCTTGGGCATCCGCGTGCGCCGCCTGAAAGGCGAGGCCAACGCCGTCGGCGAGAAGATCTTCATCGAGGGCAACGCCGCCGCGGCGCTCGGCTGCATCTACGGCGGGGCGACCGTGTGCGCGTGGTACCCGATCACGCCGTCCTCCTCCCTTGCCGAGGCCTTTCAGAAATACTGCTCGAAGCTGCGCGTGGACAAGGAAACGGGCAGGAACAGGTTCGCCATCGTGCAGGGCGAGGACGAACTGGCTTCGGTGGGCATCGCCATCGGGGCGGGCTGGAACGGCGCGCGCGCCTTTACCGCGACCTCGGGGCCGGGCATCTCGCTCATGCAGGAGTTCATCGGGCTCGCATATTTCGCCGAGATCCCGGTCACGATCATCGACGTGCAGCGCGGCGGGCCTTCGACCGGCATGCCGACGCGCACGCAGCAGTCCGACATCCTCGCTTGCGCCTACGCGAGCCACGGCGACACCAAGCACGTGCTGCTTTTCCCCGAGGACCCGCACGAATGCTTCGAGATGGCCGCGCAGGCGCTCGATCTCGCCGAGCGCCTGCAGACCCCGGTTTTCCTCATGACCGATCTCGACATCGGCATGAACCAGCGCCTGTGCAAGCCGCTCCAGTGGGACGACAGCCGCCGGTACGACCGCGGCAAGGTGATGACGGCCGAGATGCTCGACGCCGGCAAGGAATTCGGGCGCTACCTCGATGTGGACGGCGACGGAATTCCGTTCCGCACCTATCCCGGAACGCACCCCTCGAAGGGCGGCTACTTCACCCGCGGCACCTCGAAGAACGCCTACGCGATCTACTCGGAGCAGGGCCCGGATTACAAGGCCAACATGCAGCGGCTCCTGAAGAAATTCGAGACGGCGAAGACGCTGGTGCCCAAGCCCATCCTGAACGCGTCCAAGGAGCCGGCGCGCTTCGGCGCGATCTACTACGGCTCGACCGGCCCCGCGATGGCGGAGGCGCTCGACGCGCTCTCGCGGCAGGGGATCTACGTGAACGCCCTGCGCCTGCGCTCGTTCCCGTTCCAGGACGAGATCTTCGACTTCGTCGCCTCGCACTCCAAGGTGTTCGTGATCGAGCAGAACCGCGACGCGCAGCTGAAGACGCTGCTCGTCAACGACGCGGGGATCAACCCGGCGAGCCTCATTTCGGTCTTGCACTACGACGGCACGCCGATCACCGCGCGCTACATCACCGGCGAGATCGCGGAGATCGTCGCGGCGCTGAACGTGCGCCCGCTCGTCAAGAAAGACAAGGACAAGGCCGCATGAGATCAGAGGCAATGAGATCAGAGGCAAAGCGTTCGTCTTTTTCCCCTCCTCGCATGAGGAGGGGTGGCGCGAAGCGCCGGGGTGGTGTTCTATGACCTACCTCGCCAAGCCTACGCTCCAT
>DATHHZ010000179.1:0-2045 GCA_035316965.1 Burkholderiales bacterium
GTGATGGGCACGATCGCGCCGCAGATCAACTTCGAGGTGTGGCTGCCGCTCGAGGGCTGGAACGGCAAGTTTCAGGCTTTCGGCAACCACGGCTTCGCCGGAAACATCGACTACTCCGACCTCGGCCCCGAGCTCGTCAAGGGCTACGCCATCGCCAGCACGGATACCGGTCATCTGGCGAGCCAGCAGCCGCCGTTGTGGATGCAGAACATGCAGCAGATCGTCGATTACGGTTCTCGCGGCGTGCACGAGATGACCGTGAAGAGCAAGGCGATCACCAAGGCGTTCTACGGCAAGGCGCCCAAGTTTTCGTACTTCAATGGATGCTCGACGGGCGGCAAGGAAGGCTTGATGGAAGCGCAGCGCCATCCCGAGGACTACGACGGCATCAATGTGGGCGGCTCCGCCAACTTCGCGCAGATCCACAACCGCGTGCAGTACGTGTGGAACGGCCAGGTGACTTTCGGCAAGGGGACGCCGCTTGCGGGGGCAACACTCACGCTCATCAACAACGCGGCCGTCGCGGCGTGCGACGCGCTCGACGGCGTCGTCGACGGCGTGATCGACGACCCGCGCGCCTGTCCCTTCCAGCCGAGCAGCCTGCTGTGCCAGGCCGGGCAGGATCCGGCGACCTGCCTGACGCAGACGCAGGTCACCGCGCTCGAGAAGGTCTACCAGGGGCCGCGCAACCCGAGAACCGGCGAGGAGATCTATCCGGGCCTGGTGCGCGGCAGCGAGCGCGGCTGGGGCGGGCACACCGCCGGACCGAGCATCTTCGCCACCGCGGACCAGTTCTTCAAGTTCATGGTGTACAACGATCCTACCTGGGATTACCGGACGTTCAATTTCGACAGCGACCTCGCTTACACCGACGCGCACTTCTCGCCGCTCATCGACGCCATCGATCCCGACCTGAGCGCCTTCAGGAAGAGCGGCGGCAAGATCCTGTTCACCCACCTGTGGAGCAGCACGACTCACGCGGCAACCCGCAGCATCGAGTATTACGAGCAGGTCGCATCCTCGATGCACGGCGGCAGGAATGACCGCGGCAACAGCTTCGGCAAGACGCAGGAGTTCTTCCGCCTGTTCATGGTGCCGAGCGCGAGCGGCAGCAAGGGGCCCGATACGTTCGACTCGCTGCCCTACCTCGAGCGATGGGTCGAGCAAGGCATCCCGCCGAAGAGCATCCTCGCGTCGCACAAGACCGGCGGGGTGGTCGATCGCACGCGTCCGGTCTGTCCCTATCCGGAGCGCGCCGTGTACAAGGGCAGCGGAAGCACCGACGAAGCGGCAAACTTCCGCTGCCGCCGCCCACGGGATGACAAGCATGATCACGATGATGACGACGACTGAAACTCAACCTTCGGAAAGGAGAAATTGACCATGAAAAGACTTTCGATCTTTACCGCAGCGCTCCTCGCATGGGGCACGTCCACGACCGCCCTCGCCGAGCACCTCCACGCCAAGCTGACCGGCTACCAGGAGGTGCCGTCCGTATCGACCGCCGGCAGCGGCGAGTTCAGTGCGCAGATCAGCCAGGACGACAGATTCATCGACTACGAGATGACGTTCGGCGGACTGCAGGCGCCGATCACGCAATCGCACATTCACGTTGCGCAGCGAAGCGTAAACGGCAGCATCGTCATCTGGCTGTGCCAGACAGTGGCGAGTCCGGCTCCTGCGGCAGCGGGCCTTATCCAAACCTGTCCCCAGTCCGGCACCATCACGGGAAGGATCACCTCGGCGAACATCATAGCGGGCAGCATGGCCCCTCAACAGCTGACGGCCAATGACTTCGACGAGGTGCTCGCCGCCATACGCGCCGGAGTGGCCTACGCGAACATCCACACCGCCATCTCACCGGGCGGTGAGATCCGCGGGCAGATTCGCGCTTCCAGACACAAAGGCAACGACAAGGACAAAGATTGAGGAGGAGTTTCAGGGTCGCTCCCCTGCATATCCTCAAACCCACAAGGAGGCATGTCAATGAAGCCTGATTTCTCGTTGCGCGGCCGGCTCTGCGCATTTTTCTCGGCCGTGGCGGT
>DATHHZ010000180.1:0-3491 GCA_035316965.1 Burkholderiales bacterium
CCGGTCGCCCCTTCCGCTGTGGCGATGGGCGAAGGCGAACTGCTACCGCGCGCGCTCACGTGCGCCGAGATCAAGGCGCTCGTCGCGAAATTCGCCGATTCGACGCGCCGCGCCGAGCGAATCGGGTTCGATGCGATCGAGTTGCATTCGGCTCACGGTTATCTCATGCACGAATTCTTGTCGCCGCTCTCGAACCTGCGCGACGACGAGTACGGCGGCTCACTCGCCAACAGGATGCGCTTTCCGCTGGAGGTCTTCGCCGCCGTGCGTGCGGCGTGGCCGGAACACAAGCCGCTCGGAGTGCGCGTCTCTTGCACCGACTGGATCGAGGGCGGATGGGACATCGAGCAGACCGTTGCCTTTGCCCGGGAATTGAAGAGCCTCGGCTGCGATTGGATCGATTGCTCGAGCGGCGGGCTGATGAAGAACCAGGTGATCCCCGTCGGCCCCGGCTATCAGGTGGCGTTCGCCGAGCGCATCCGCAAGGACGCGGGCATCATCACCATCGCGATCGGCCTGATCACCGAAGCGGGGCAAGCGGAGACTATCATCGCGGAGGGCAAGGCCGATATGGTCGCGCTTGCGCGCGGTTTTCTCTGGGACCCCCGCTGGGCCTGGCACGCGGCGCAGGAATTGGGCGCGACGCCGCGAATCCCGCCGCAATACCTGCGCGCGCGCCCCGCAGCCCGCGCGGATGTTTTCGGCGAACGCCAGCGCAGCAGGGCCTGAAGGCGGAAGCCCAATGGGCGCCAAAAAGAAACCGACCAAGCCGCAGGATTCGAACGAGGAGCTGCGGCGGTGGGAAGAGCGATTCGAGAGCCTCATCCAGCTGTCCTCCGAGTGGTATTGGGAGCAGGACGAGGACTGCCGTTTCACCCTGGTGACGGGCAGCGCCGCGGGGCACGGCGGCATTGACACGAAGAAATTCCTCGGGACCTACCGCTGGGACCGCGGCGCGGTTCCAGTGGGCGACGGCGGCAGCTGGGACAAGCACAAGGCGGCGTTGAAGGCAAGGCAGCCGTTTGCCGACTTTCTCTTCAAGCGCCCGGATTCAAAGGGCGGGATGCGATACATCAGCACCAGCGGGCAGCCGATTGTCGACGACAAAGGCCGATTCCGGGGCTATCGCGGCATCGCCAAGGACATCACCGGCGCCCGGCGCGCGCAGGAATTGCAAAGTCTGGAGCACTCGGTTACGCACTCGATTGCCGAGGCCGTGAGCGTCACGGCGGCGACGACGGCGGCGATCCGCGCCATATGCGAAACGGAGGGCTACGAGTGCGGCCGGTACTTCCGCCCAGACAGCGAGGCCGGCGTACTGCGCTTCGGCGAGTCCTGGGGGATTCAGGATCCGGCGATCCAGGAGTTCCTCGAGCGGTCGCGCGAAATCGTCTATAGACCCGGTGTCGGGCTGATGGGCCGAGTGTGGCAGTCGGGACAGCCGTTGTGGGTCGCCGACCTCACCCGAGACTCTCGCGCACAGCGGGCGGCTTTTGGCGCTGATGCCGGCATACGCGGCGGATTCGTCTTTCCGGTCAGATCCGAAGGCAAGGTGATCGGCGTTCTCGGTTTCAACAGCCGCCAGGTCCGCGAAACGGACGAGGGACTGCTGAAGGCGATACTTGTGATCGGCAGCCAGATCGGCCAGTTTTTGGAGCGCAAGCGCGCGGAAGAAGAACAGCGCCGGTTCCGCGCCGCGATGGATGCCTCGGCGGACCTGATGCTTCTCATCGACCCGACCAGCCTCCTTTATGTCGACGTCAACGACGCGGCATGCCGGGCACTGGGCTACAGCCGGGAGGAGCTGCTGACGATGGGCCCGGCGGACATTTTCTCGACGTCCCGCGAGGCACTCGCCCGCCTCTACGAGCGAATGATCGCCGGCGAGCTGATCGCGCCGACCGTGAAAGGTCATTACCGCCGCAAGGACGGCTCGCAGCTTCCCGTCGAGGCGTATCCCCGCGCGGTGCGCTCCGGGGAAGGGCACGTCATTGTTTCGATCGCGCGGGACGTCAGCGAGCGTCTCGCCGCCGAAGAGACGCTGCGCCGGTTCCGCGTCGCCATGGACAATTCGGCGGATCTGATCGTGCTGATCGACCGCACGACGATGCGGTTTGTGGACGTGAACGAGACCGCATGCAGACTGCTCGGCTACTCCCGCGAAGAATTGCTCGAGATGGGCCCGCAGGATGTGCTTCCAACGAGCCGGGAGGAGCTCGAGCGCGCCTATGACGAATTCATCGCAACGCCTTCCCACACCCATGGCATGCGCAGCCAATACCGCTGCAAGGACGGCTCCACGTTTCCGTTCGAATCGACGCGGCACGTGCTGCGCTCCGGAGATGCCTACATCATCGCCGCGATCTCGCGGGACATCCGCGAGCGCCTCGCGGCCGAAACGGCGCTGCGCGAAAGCGAGGAGCGCTTCCGCAGCCTGACCGTGCTGTCCTCCGACATGTACTGGGAACAGGACGACCAGTTCCGCTTCACGTCCATGAGCGGAACCGGTTCGCAACGGGTCAATGTGAAGACCGTTCCGGCAATCGGGAAGAAGCGCTGGGAGCAGAACTACGTCAACATGACCGCAGACCAGTGGGCCGAGCACATGGCGCTTCTCGAGGCGCACAAGCCGTTCCGAGACATGGAGCTGTGCCGGCTCGACGAATCCGGCAAGAAAATCTGGATCAGCATCGCCGGCGAGCCCGTATTCGACGCAGCCGGCGTATTCACGGGTTACCGCGGCGTCGGCAAGGACATCACCGAGCGCAAGCAGGACGAGGAGCATATCCATTTCCTCGCCAATCACGACGCGCTTACTTCCCTGCCGAACCGGGCCATGTTCAACGATGTGCTCAATCTCGCGATCCAGAATGCGCGCCGCTATGAACGCAATTTTGCGGTCCTGTTCATCGACCTGGACCGCTTCAAGAACATCAACGATACGCTCGGCCACGACGCCGGCGACAAGCTGCTGCAGGAGATGGGCACGCGGCTCACCCAGACCGTGCGCGCAAGCGACGTGGTGGCGCGCCTGGGCGGGGACGAGTTCGTGGTGCTGGTCCAGGAAGTGGCCGAGCCGAAACAGGTTGCCGCCGTGGCGCGCAAGGTCCTCTCCGCGCTCGTCCAGCCCATGTCGATTCAGGGGCAGGAATGCCGCGTGACGGCGAGCATCGGCATCTGCACGTACCCGTCGGAGGGGCACGACGAACAGTCCCTGATGAAGAACGCCGATATCGCAATGTACCGGGCCAAGGAAGACGGCAAGAACAACTACAAGTTCTACTCGGAGGAGATCAATATCCACACCTTCGAGAGGCTGGCGCTTGAGACGGCCTTGCGCCGCGGCCTGGAGCGCAACGAGTTCTTCCTGCATTACCAGGCAAAGCTGGATCTCCACACGCAGCGAATCACCGGAGTCGAGGCGCTGGTGCGCTGGCAGCATCCCGATCTCGGTGTCGTGCCGCCCGTCCAATTCATCCCGCTCGCCGAAG
>DATHHZ010000181.1:0-4147 GCA_035316965.1 Burkholderiales bacterium
CTGCCACTGTTGTAGCCTCCGCCTCCACCGCAGGAGACGATGATCCCAGCCGGGACACCAGACACGATCAGGCCTACAAATACGTTTCGGACGTTCATCATGAGCATCTCCCTCCGTAGCGTTTGCTCTGCCGCCGGCATAGCGGGTTCTTTCTAGGGCTGACGTGTAAACAGAAACTCGGAGGGATTATTCCGTTGCGAAAGCATTAGCCCATTTAAGTTTTGTTACAAGAACGCCTTGGTCGTGTATTAGCCACGGCTTATGTTCCCGCGCGGCCGCGGTAAGCCCCTAGAGCACCTCAGGCGCAGGTCGGCGGCAGCCCGATCGGGTGCGCCTCTTCGGCGAACTTCGCGACCGTCAGGATCATCGGCTCCGAAAACCTCGGGCCGACGATCTGCAGCCCCACCGGCAGCCGCGCGGCGGTGAGCCCCGCGGGCACGCTCGCCGCGGGCAGCGCCGCGAGCGACACCAGGAACGTCGGGCCGATCCAGTCGATGTAGTGCTGCATCCTCCTGCCCTCGACCACCTCGGGATAGTTCTTTTCAACCGGAAACGGCGGCACCGGAGCGGTCGGCGTCAGGAGCGCGTCGTACTGCTCGAACAGCGCGCGCCAGCGGTGCCAGATCTCGGCGCGCTTGCGCTCCGCGCGCGCGATCTCGCTGATGGTGAGCGCGAGCCCCGCGCGGATGTTGCCGGCGAGATTGTCGCCGAGCTCGCCGATGCGATCCAGCCGGTCGAAATGATTGCCCACCATCGCTTCTCCGCGCAGCGCGAGGAACGCGTCGCGCCCGTCCGACAGGTTGAATTCGATTTCCTCGGGCGCCGCGCCGGCGTCGCGCAGGTCGCGCGCCGCGGTCCGGCAGATGCGCTCGATTTCCTCATCCACGCCGATTCCGGCGATGTCGGGCGCGTAGGCGAGGCGCAGGCCCCTCAGGCTCCTCGCTTTTGCGACCACGTCGCGCGCGCTCTTCCACGGCGCGGGAGCGGAGAGCGGCGACTTTCCGGAAAGCCCGGTCATCGCATCCAGAAGCAGCGCGCAATCCTCGGCCGAGCGCGCCATCGGCCCGGCCACGCTCTGGTCGTGCCAGGGCATCGCCGCCGGGTGCTTGGGAACGAGGCCCGCGGTGGTGCGAAGCCCGAGCACCCCGCAGAAGGCCGCCGGCGTTCGCAAGGAGCCGCCGAAATCCGTCCCCTCGGCAAGCGGCGCCATCCGCGCGGCGAGCGCCGCCGCTCCGCCCCCGGTCGAGCCCGAGGCCGAGAGCGCCGTGTTCCAGGGATTGCGCGTCGCGCCGAACACCTTGTTCACCGTGTTCGCGCCCGCGCCGAACTCAGGGGTGTTGGTCTTGCCGAGAACGATCGCGCCGGCCGCCTTCAGCCTGCGGACGACCTCCGCGTCTTCGGTCGGCACATGATCCCGGAACAGCGTCGAGCCGAAGGTCGTGCGTATGTCCGCGGTGAGCGTGAGGTCCTTGATCGCGACCGGAACGCCGTGCAGGGGCTTGAGCTTCGCGCGCTTCTTCACCGCGCGCTCCGCCTCGCGCGCCCAGGCGAGCGCCTTCTCGGCGGCGACGGTGCAAAAGGCGTTGACCGCGGGGTTGATTCTCGCGATCGCCGCGAGATGCGCCTCGACCACTTCGACCGGGCTCGCCTTTTTCGTGCGCACGAGCCGCGCGAGCTCGACCGCGGAGAGATGAGTCAGCTTGTGCGCCATTTGGCAGAATCCGGCTTCCGCCGGAATGATATCTCCCCTACTCCACCTTCGCTCCCGAGCGGCGAATGATGCCCGCCCACTTTCCGTTCTCGGCGCGAACGAATTCGGCGAACTCCTCGGGCGTCATCGGGCGCGCCTCGACGCCGAGGTTCGTCATGCGGCGCGCCACCTCGGCGTGCGCGAGCGCCCGCGAAGCGCGGTCGTTCAGCCGGTGGATGATTTCGCGCGAGGTGCCCGAGCGCGCGCCCAGGCCCAGCCACGGCGTCGCCTCGAATCCCGGCAGACCCGATTCCGCGAGCGTGGGAATCTCGGGCGCGGCGCCGATTCGCTTCAGCTCCGCCACCGCGATCGCGCGCAAGCGGCCGTCGCGAACGTGCTGGAGCGTGGTGCTGGTATTGACGAAGCTCATCGCCACGCGGCCTGCGAGTAGGTCGGTCGTCGCCTGCGCGGCCGAGCCCTTGTACGGAACGTGCGTGGCATCGACGCCTGCGAGCGACTTGAGCAATTCCATCGCGAGGTGCCCGGTCGAGGCGACCGCCTGCGAGGCGTAGTGCGCGTGGGCGCCCTCGCCGCGCAGCCAGGCAAGCAGCTCCCGGAGATCTTTTGCCGGCACCGAGGGATGCACGACGAGAAGCAGGGGCGCGATGCCCAGCATCGCCACCGGCGCGACGTCGGTCGCCGGATTGAACGGCATGAAGGTCATCAGATGAGTGTTGATGGCGAACGGCCCCGGCGGTGCGACGAACAGCATATGGCCGTCCGCGGGCGCTTTTACAACCAGGTCGACGCCGATGTTGCCGTTCGCCCCCGGCCGGCTCTCCACCACGAACGGAACGCCGAAGGTCTTGCTGAAGTCCTCGGCGAGCGCGCGCGAGAGGAAATCCACCGACCCTCCCGGCGGGCTCGTCGCGATGATGCGCACAGTGTGGCTCGGCCAGGTAGGCTGGGCGCGCGGGGCGAGCGGCAGCGCCGAAGCCGCGACGAGCGTCAATACGCGAAGCGTGCGCTTCATCGAACGGGATTATCGCACTCCGCGAGCGCGGCCCTCCGGCAGATAGTTGCAAATGCAACTACTATCCGGAACCCGGCCAAGCCCGGTTCCGGGGACGGAGACTTTTCTTACACCGCGAGGTTCAAAATGAAACCGGCCATCCTGCTGCGCTTCGCTTCGGTGCTCACTCTGATTTTCTGCGCCGGCCATACTTATGGGGCGCTCGGCGCTTCATTGCGCGACCCAGAACAGGCGGCGGTGTTCATGGCCATGCAGGCCTTTCCGTTCGAGATCATGGGGGCCCGGCGCACGCACTGGGACTTCTACCGCGGGTTCAGCTTCCTCTTCAGCGTGACCCTACTGCTGCTCGCCGTGCTGCTGTGGCAACTGGCCGCATTGGCGAAACGCGACCCCGCCGGGGCCCGGCCGTTCGTCGGTTCTCTCTTACTGGCCTACCTGGGATTTACGATCCTCTGCGGGGTGTATTTCTTCATGGCGCCCGCGGTGTTTTCCGCGGCGGTCGCCATCTGCCTGGCCCTCGCGTTCAGTTCAGCGAGAGCCGGCTGATCCCTTCATCAGGGGCGATGGCTGAGTGCTGGGGTAGAATCGCGCGAATCCCCGTGAGCACCATGTCCGCGCCCTATCCCAAGAGGCACCAGGAAGCCTCGCACTCGAACTTCATCCGCCAGATCATCGAGGCCGATCTCATGGCGGGCAAGTACGCCAGGCGCCGGTGGAACGGCAAGCCCGGCTCCGCGCTCTCGGTCGAAACCGCGCCGCCCGATCGGGCGAAGATCCGCACGCGCTTCCCGCCCGAGCCCAACGGCTATCTGCACTACGGTCACGCCAAGGCGATTTGCCTCAACTTCGGTCTCGCGCGCGACTACGGCGGCGCATGCCACCTGCGCTTCGACGACACCAATCCGGCGAAAGAGGAAACGGAGTACGTCGATTCCATCCGCGACGCGGTGAAGTGGCTCGGCTTTTCCTGGGACGACCCGGGCGGGAACAGGAACGAGTACTACGCCTCGGACTACTTCGAGTATCTGTACCAGTTCGCCGAAGAACTGCTGCGCCGCGGCCACGCCTACGTGGACAGCCTCTCGGCCGAGCAGATGCGCGCGCTTCGCGGCACGCTCACCGAGCCCGGCAAGAAAAGCCCCTACCGCGAGCGGCCGCTCGAGGAGAACCTAAAACTCCTCCGCGAGATGCGCCTAGGCAAGTTCACCGACGGTGAGCACGTCCTGCGCGCGAAGATCGACATGGCCTCGCCCAACATCAACCTGCGCGACCCGGCCATGTATCGCATCCGCCACGCCTCGCACCATCGCACCGGCGACCACTGGTGCATCTATCCCACCTACGACTGGGCGCACGGCGTGTCGGACGCGCTCGAGAACATCACGCACTCGCTCTGCACGCTCGAGTTCGAGGACCACCGCCCG
>DATHHZ010000182.1:0-2521 GCA_035316965.1 Burkholderiales bacterium
CGTGCACGTCGCCGCCCTCGGCGACGACGCGGCGTCGGTCGCCGGCGAACTCAAGGCGGGCGATCGCGTCGTGGCGCTCGGCGCGCATCTGCTGCACGAAGGCGAGCACGTGCGACTGACTGAAAGCAAGGCCGCGCAACACGTGGCCGCCAAGAGCGGGGGACAGCAATGAACGCCTTCAATCTCTCCGCTCTGGCCGTACGCGAGCGCGCCGTCACCCTGTTCCTGATCGTGGCGATTTCGATCGCCGGCGTGGTGGCCTTCCTGATGCTGGGGCGGGCGGAAGACCCCTCCTTCACGATCAAGCAGATGACCGTCGTCACGGCCTGGCCGGGGGCGACGGCGAAGGAGATGGAGGAGCTGGTCGCCGAACGGTTGGAGAAGCGGATGCAGGAACTTCGCTGGTACGACCGGACCGAGACCTTTACGCGACCGGGCCTGGCGTTCACCACGGTGGTCCTGCGCGACGGCACGCCGCCCGCCGATGTCCCCGAGCAGTTCTATCAGGCGCGGAAGAAACTCGGCGACGAGGCGCATCACTTGCCGCGTGGCGTCATCGGTCCGATGGTGAACGACGAATATTCCGACGTAACCTTTGCGCTCTATGCGTTGAAGGCGCAGGGCGAACCTCATCGGCGCCTCATCCGCGATGCAGAGGTCTTGCGCCAACGGCTGCTGCACGTGCCGGGCGTCAAGAAGGTGAACATCATCGGCGAGCAAGCGGAAATGATCTTCGTCGAGTTCTCCTACGACCGCCTTGCAACGCTGGGCGTGTCCCCTCGAGACATCTTCGCCGCGCTGAACAGCAGGAACGTCATGACGCCCGCTGGCTCGATCGAAGCCAAGGGCCCGCAAGTCTTCATCCGGCTGGACGGCGCTATCGACGATCTGCAGGAGATCCGCGATACGCCTGTCGCCGCGCAAGGTCGTACGCTGAAGCTCGCCGATGTCGCCGAAGTGAAGCGGGGCTACGAAGATCCGGCGACCTTCCTAATCCGCAACAACGGCGAACCGACCTTGCTGCTCGGCGTGGTCATGCGCGAGGGGTGGAACGGCCTCGACCTTGGCAAGGCTCTGGCCATGGAAGCGGCGGCGATCAACGCGGAGATGCCGCTGGGCATGAGCCTGTCCAAGGTTACGGACCAGTCGGTCAACATTCGGGCAGCCGTCGACGAGTTCATGGTCAAGTTTCTCGTCGCCCTCGGCGTGGTGATGCTCGTGAGCTTTCTCAGCATGGGATGGCGCGTCGGCATCGTCGTCGCGGCGGCGGTTCCTCTGACCTTGGCCGCGGTATTCATCGTCATGGCAGCCACCGGCAAGGACTTCGACCGCATCACGCTCGGCTCGTTGATACTGGCCCTGGGGCTGCTGGTCGACGATGCGATCATCGCCATCGAGATGATCGTCGTGAAGATGGAGGAGGGTTACGACCGCATCCGCGCAGCGGCCTATGCGTGGAGTCATACCGCCGCGCCCATGCTCGCCGGAACCCTCGTGACCGCGATCGGCTTCATGCCGAACGGTTTCGCCAAGTCGACCGCCGGCGAGTACACCAGCAACATGTTCTGGATTGTCGGCATCGCGCTGATCGCTTCCTGGGTCGTCGCTGTCGTGTTCACGCCCTACCTGGGGGTGAAGCTGCTCCCGAACATCGAGAAGCGCGAGGGCGGGCACGAGGCGATCTACAACACGCCGCGCTACAACCGTTTCCGCCAGCTTCTAGGATTTGTGATTCGCCGCAAATGGCTGGTCGCGGGGAGCGTGGTCGGTGCGTTCTTCGTCGCGCTGGTGGGCATGGGCGTGGTGAAGAAGCAGTTCTTTCCGACTTCCGATCGACCGGAAGTACTGGTCGAAGTGCAAATGGCGTATGGCACTTCCATCGAGCAGACGAGTGCCACCACCGCCAAGGTCGAGGCCTGGCTGGCCAAGCAGCCGGAAGCCAAGACCGTTACCGCCTATGTCGGTCAGGGGGCGCCGCGCTTCTACCTCGCGATGTCACCGGAGCTACCCGATCCCTCGTTCGCAAAAATCGTAGTATTGACGAAGAGCGAAGCGGCGCGCGAGGCGCTCAAGCTCAGGCTGCGACAGGTGGTGGCCGATGGCCTTGCGCCGGAGGCCCGTGTGCGAGTTACCCAGCTGGTGTTCGGCCCGTACTCGCCCTTCCCCGTGGCTTTCCGCGTGCTGGGTCCCGACCCGGACAAGCTTCGTGACATTGCGGCGCAGGCACTTGCCGTGATGCAGGCGAGTCCCCTGATGAGAACGACCAACAGCGATTGGGGCGAGCGCGTGCCCACGCTTCGTTTTGCGCTCGATCAGGACAGGCTCCAGAGCATGGGCTTGACGTCCAGCGCCGTGGCCCAACAGCTTCAGTTCCTCCTGAGCGGCATCCCGATCACCGATGTCCGCGAAGACATCCGTTCGGTGCAGGTCGCGGCCCGTTCTGCCGGAGACGCGCGGCTCGATCCGGCCAAGATCGCCGATTTCACTTTGGTGGGCACGGCGGGCCAACGGATTCCGCTAT
>DATHHZ010000183.1:0-6946 GCA_035316965.1 Burkholderiales bacterium
GCGAGCTCGCGCGTGAACTCGAGGTCCTTTTCCCGGCCCGCCACGTATTTCGACAGCGCGAGGTCGTGCACCTCCAGGCACAGGCCCGCATAGCCGTCCGTATTGGAATTTTCGATGCGTACCAGGCGCCGCTGCCAGCCACGCGGCAGCGTTGCCGTATCCGGCGCGACGCCTTGCGCGTAGTAGCCGTATTGCTCGTGGAATTTCGAACCCTCGCCGATGGCGCCGTCCACCTTGTCGGCGAGCTCGGGCTTGTTCTTCGGATACAGATCCGCCTCCATCGATCTGAGCAGGGCCGTCGGGGAGTCGGGAAACTGGCCGAGCACCGCCTGGCTGCCGATCACGACGATCTCGCGCTCGCCGGCGATGCGCCCCGCCGCGCGGATCAGATGCTCAAGCTCGGAACGCTTCATATACCCGCTCCCGCTCGGCGGGTGTGAGCACGCCCGCGAAAGGAGAAGACTGCCGCAGGCGGACGGCCGAATCGTCCGTACCCGTGATCAGCGCGGCGATTTCCGGCCACGGGCGGCCCAGGATCTCGCGCCACTCCTCCAGCGTACGCGGCGCGCCGTCGCCATAGCGCGAGATCCATTTTTCGAGATTCCGCCGGGCCGTGGCGAGGAGCCGCCGGTCGATTTCGATTTTCCGCGCGATCAGGCAGTGCATCGCGAGGCTGCGCGCCTCGATGATACGGTGCTTGAGCAGACCGGGCGAGATTGCCGCCGACCTTGCGGGCAGCCAGCGCATCGTCAACCGCAGGCCCGCGGCGCGCTGACGGGTACGGTAGCGGCGCATGCGTTCGGCCGCGGACTGGGCGCGGCCGGTGGGGGGGCGTCCCGGGTGGCGGGTGGGCATTGAATTATCGTAACATGTTACGATAATAAGGACAAACGCTTTCGCCAGACTGTCCGGCAGCATTGCGAAATCACGGCAGCCGAGGCTACTATCCGTCCGGTCTGGAGCGACCCTTGGGGTTGGGAGAAACATGAACACGGCGAGCGCCGGCTTGTCGGAAAGCCGCTGGCGGTATTTTCTGCTGGCGATCGTCGCGATCGGGTCCATGGCGCTGATGCTCTCGTCCCCGCCGATCGGTCAGGATCCCCAATATCACGAATTCGCCGACCGGCGCGCTTTTTTCGGCATTCCGAATTTCTGGGACGTCGTCTCCAATATCCCTTTTCTTCTGGTCGGAATCGCGGGGCTGAGGTTTTGCCTGAGGCACGACCTGCGAGGCAAGTCCGCCTGGATCGTGCTCTTCGCCGGCGCGGCTCTCGTGTGCGTGGGGTCGAGCTATTACCATTGGGACCCCAAGGACGCGACGCTCGTCTGGGACAGGCTGTCCATCACGATCACCTTCATGGGCTTGTTCGTTGCCGTCCTCGCCGAGCACCTGAGCGCACGGCTTGCGCGTGTTCTTCTCGTTCCGATGCTGCTGCTGGGGCTCGCCAGCGTGCTCTACTGGCGCGCTTTCGGCGACCTGCGGCTTTATCTCTGGGTCCAGTTGATTGCTCTGCTTGCCATCCCGTTGATCATTGTCTTGTTTCGCGCCGCATACACGCGCCGCTGGCTGCTCCTCGCGGCCCTCGGCTGGCACGCGCTCGCGAAGGTTTCGGAGCTCTACGACCGGGAATTCTTCGCCCTCACCGGAAATCTGTTCAGCGGCCATTCCTTCAAGCACATCCTGGCGGCGATGGCCTGCTTCACTATTCTCTGGATGCTCCGAACGAGGAAACCGCTTTGACCGGCTACATGACCACCGCAATCTTCATCATCTTCTGCATCGTCTATCTCGGCATGATCCTCGGCGGGCTGCCGTTCCTGCAGCTCGACCGCACCGGGATCGCGCTGCTGGGGGCGATCGCCCTGATCGGCGTCGAAGCTTTGAGCCCCGAGGAGGCCGCGAAATCGATCCACCTGCCCACGCTGATCCTGCTGTTTTCCTTCATGGTCGTTTCGGCGCAGATGCGCCTGGGCGGCTTCTATACCTGGGTCACGCGAGCGCTCGCCGCGCTGCCGCTGTCCCCACCGCTGCTGCTCGCGGCGCTGATCGTCGTGGTGGCGGCACTGTCGGCCGTGTTCAGCAACGACGTCGTCTGCCTTGCCGTCGCCCCGGTCCTGATCGAGGCCTGCCTCGCGCGCCGGCTGGATCCGGTGCCCTATCTGCTCGCACTCGCCTGCGCCGCGAACGTCGGTTCTGCGGCGACCTTGATCGGCAATCCGCAGAACATGCTGATCGGCGAAACGCTGAAGCTTTCGTTCGGGGGGTACATCGCCCAGGCGCTCGTTCCCGTGCTCCTCGGGCTCGCGGTGACCTGGGGCCTCATCGCCTGGCAGACGCGTGGCCGCTGGGCGCAGGCGCTGAGCGGAGCGGCGGATCAGGCCGCGTCGGAACGGCGCGAGGACCATCGCGCTCCGTTCGATCGCTGGCAGACGGCGAAGGGCCTTTCGGTCGCCGCTGCGCTCTTGACGGTGTTCCTTTTCGTGCCCTCGTGGCCGCGCGACGTGGCGGCGCTGACCGGCGCGGGGCTGCTGCTCATGAGCCGCAGGCTGCATTCCACCAAGATGCTGGGGCTCGTGGACTGGGAGCTGCTGATCCTCTTCATCGGTCTCTTCGTAGTGAACCACGCATTGCAGGAGACGGGGATCGCCGCCGGGATCGTGGCCGATCTTGCGGCCGCCGGCGTGAACCTGGAGCACCCCGGGCCGCTGTTTGCGGCGACGCTGGTGCTGTCGAACATCGTCTCCAACGTGCCGGCGGTGATGCTCCTGCTCCCGGTTGCCGAGCACGCGCTCGCCGGCCCGACGCTCGCGCTGGTGAGCACGCTGTCCCTAAACCTCCTCATCGTCGGCAGCATCGCGAACATCATCGTGTTCGATGCCGCGGCGCGGCGCGGCATCCGCATCGACTGGCGGCGCCACGCGCGCACCGGCGTGCCTGTGACGCTCGCCACGCTCGCGATCTGCGCGGCCTCGCTGTGGTGGCGGATTTCGCCCGCGGCTTGACGCGAGAGGCCGCATTTGATTCACCGCGTGACTAGCTTTCGATCAAAAAATTCTTTCCCGCGGCAATCGCCCTGGGCGCTTCCGACTCGTCCTTGAGCTTGACCCCGGTGAGCTTGCGCCGCCGCGCCTCGCTCATGAGGTAGTGGAGCTTGTGCGCGGCGAGCTCGTAGCTCATGCCTTCGCGCCGTATGTTGGAGATGCAGTTGCGCTGGGCGTCGGTGGTGCCGACCCTGGGCTTGTAGGTCAGATAAATGCCCATGCTGTCGGGGGAGCTCAAGCCCGGACGCTCGCCGATCAATACGGCGACCGTCTCGGCATTGAGGACCTGACCGACCTCATCGCCCACGGCCACCCGGCTCTGTTCGACGAGCACCATGGGCGCAATGTGCCATCCCTCGAGATCGAGCTTCGCGAGAATCGCGTCGAGGAACGGTACGGCGTTCTCCTCGATGGCGAGAGCGGAAAGCCCGTCGGCGATGACGAAGGCCGCATCGAACCCGCCTCTCGATTGGCTCGCGCGCTCCTCCAGCCGGTGGTGCGAATCGCGGTCCAGCCGGCGGCCCTGGTCGGGACGCTGCAGGTAGATCAGGCGGTCGCCGGCCGCGCTGTGCAACGCGATGACCTCGTGGCCGCGCTGCGCGAGCGCCGCTCGCAGCGGCTCGATCGCGAGCGGATGATGCACGGCGTCGCGCGCGCGGGCGTGGGCGAGCTGGAATTCCAGATGCGGCCCGGTCGGCAGGCTCGTTCCCGTGCGCCCCAGTGCAATTCGCGCCCGGGTGAACTGGCGCAACGCCTGCCAGGGATTCGCGACAGTCGGGTTTTTCGGCCTGTCCATCGTCCCTTCGTCACGCCAGGGACGACAGCGCACGCTGGAAAAGCCGCGGCAGCGTCTCCGAAAGACGCAGGGCTTCGCCGCGCTCGAACACGCCGACGTTCTGCAGCCACGCCTCGAATTCCGGCGCGGGCCTCAATCCCAGCACCCGGCGCGCGTAGAGCGCGTCGTGGAACGACGTGCTCTGGTAGTTGAGCATGATGTCGTCCGACCCGGGAACGCCCATGATGTAAGTGACGCCGGCAACGGCGAGCAGCGTGAGCAGCGTGTCCATGTCGTTCTGGTCCGCTTCCGCGTGATTGGTATAGCAGATGTCGCAGCCCATCGGAACGCCGAGCAGCTTGCCGCAGAAGTGGTCTTCGAGCCCGGCGCGGACGATCTGCCTGCCGTCGTAGAGATATTCCGGGCCGATGAAGCCGACGACGGTGTTCACCAGGAGCGGCTCGAACTTGCGGGCCACGGCGTACGCGCGCGCCTCGCAGGTCTGCTGATCGAGGTCGTGGTGGGCGTTCGCCGACAGCGCGCTGCCCTGTCCCGTCTCAAAGTACATGACGTTGTTTCCAACTGCGCCGCGCTTGAGCGAGCGCGCCGCATCGCGCGCCTCTTCCAGGATGCGCAGGTTGATGCCGAAGCCGGCGTTGGCCGCTTCCGTCCCCGCGATGGACTGGAACACCAGGTCCACCGGCGCGCCGCGGTTGATCGCCTCGATGCTGGTGGTCACGTGGGTGAGTACGCAGGACTGCGCTGGAATCTCGTACTGGGTGATGATGGCGTCGAGCATGTGGATGAGCGTGATCACCGCGGCGACGCTGTCGGTCGCGGGATTGACGCCGATCACCGCGTCGCCGCTGCCGTACATGAGGCCGTCGACGATGCTGGCCGCGATCCCGCTCGGGTCGTCGGTCGGATGGTTGGGTTGAAGCCGCGTGGAGAGCCGCCCTTTCAGCCCGAGGGTGTTGCGGAACCGGGTCACCACCCGGCACTTCTGTGCCACCAGGATCAGATCCTGGACCCGCATGATCTTGGACACCGCCGCCGCCATCTCGGGTGTCAGGCCGGGAGCGAGGGCGGCGAGGGTCGCTTCGTCCGCCGCGTCCGACAACAGCCAGTTGCGGAAGTCGCCCACCGTGAGATGCGCGACGGGTGCGAAAGCGGCCGCGTCGTGCCCGTCGATGATGAGCCGCGTCACTTCGTCCTGCTCGTAGGGAATCAGCGCCTCGCTGAGGAACGTCCTGAGCGGCACTTCGGCCAACGCCATCTGCGCGACAACGCGCTCCTCGTCGTCTTTCGCGGCGATTCCGGCCAGAGTGTCGCCCGAGCGCGCCGGGCTGGCTCTGGCCATCAAGTCCTTGAGGCTGCGGAAGCGGTGCGTACGGCCGCCGACGCTGCGTGAATATGCTGTCATAGGTGTCTTCCCCTTACCGAGGTTATTATCCCTCACTCGTATCCGTTCTATCCTTCGGAGGAACCATGTCGATCAGAACCACGCTCGTCCCATTGGTATTCGTGCTGTTCACCGCCGGCGTCGCGGCGGACGCGGGCGCCCAGCAGCGAAGCGCAGGACCCTGCGCGGCGGACGTCAAGAAATTCTGCGGCGACGTCAAGCCGGGGCGGGGTGCGGTCGCGAAATGCATGAAGGCGCACGAGGCCGAGCTTTCCCCCGCGTGCCGCGAAGCCTCGAAGGCGCGCGCGGAGAAAGCCGAAAGGGTGCGCGAGGAATGCAGGGCCGACGCGGAGAAGTTCTGCAAGGGCATCGCGCCCGGGGGCGGGCGAATCCTGTCCTGTCTGAAGAGCCGACAGGCGGAACTCCAGCCGGCGTGCGCGGTGGAATTCAAGCGCGCGGGGAACCGCAGGCCGCCCGCTCAATAGCGGCTACGGAGCCCGCCATGCGTGATGCGGAACCTGAGGTCGCTGAAGTGACCGGCGCGCCGAAAATCCGTCCTGCCACCGCGGCCGATGTGGCGTCCCTTCTTGCCATCTACCGGCCGTTCGTGGAGTCGACCGCCGTCTCGTTCGAAACCGTCGCGCCGACGGCGGACAAGTTCGCCGCCCGGATTGCAAAGGTGCTCGCGGGCTGGCAATGGCTGCTGGCGGAAAGAGCCGGCCAGTGCATAGGGTACGCATACGGTTCCGCCCACCGCGAGCGTTCCGCATACCGCTGGTCCGTGGAAGTGTCCGCCTACGTGCATCCGAGTCATCACCGTCAAGGCGTAGGGCGCACGCTTTACGAGCGGCTGCTGGAAGACCTCGCCCGCAAGGGTTTCTGCAACGCGTACGCGGGCGTCACGATGCCCAATGAAGGCAGCATCGCATTACACCGGAGCCTGGGCTTCGAATCCATCGGGGTCTTCAAGGCGGTGGGCCGCAAGTTCGGAAAATGGCACGACGTCGCCTGGTTTCAACGGGCGCTCCGAAGCTCGCCACCGCGGGAGGAGATGGAATCCAACATCGTTGACACATCGAGGTAACGCTTATGTGCAGAAACATCAAGACCCTCTTCAACTTCGAACCACCCGTGACCGACGAAGAGATCCGCGCGGCCTCGCTGCAATTCGTGAGAAAAGTAAGCGGCTTCAACAAACCATCGAAAGCCAACGAAGCCGCATTCCTTGCGGCCGTCGACCAGGTAGCCGGAGTTTCCAGGAAGCTTCTGGACACGCTCGAGACGAACGCAGCGCCGAGGAACCGTGAAGACGAGGCTGCCAAGGCGCGAGCGCGCGCTGCTCAGAGATTCGCGCCGACCTGAGCTGTGAAACGAGCACAAATTCCGCTCGAGCAGGCTGCGCAGGGAACCTTTTCGGCCGCGCGGACGTGTGACTAAGGCTATGCCGCCTGTTTCGCCGATCCGCCGAGCCGGGGCCGCCGTGTCGCCGTACCGTCGCGCCCGGTCGCCCGAGTCGAATTTCGAGGATTTGTTGCGCCCGCAGGTCGAGTACCTCTATCGGCTCGCCTGGCGCTTCACCGGCAGCGTGGCCGACGCCGAGGATCTCGTCCAGGACGTATTGATCAAGCTCTTTCCCCGCACTCAGGAGCTGCTCGAGATCGAGCGGCTCCGCCCTTGGCTCGCCCGAGTGCTCTACAACCAGTACGTCGACTCGGTCCGCCAACGGG
>DATHHZ010000184.1:0-4301 GCA_035316965.1 Burkholderiales bacterium
TTGCGATGCTCAAACCTTGGCTCGAGAGCGAAGCCCGCAAGAAAGTCGGTCAGAACATCAAATACGACCAGCACGTGCTTGCCAACCACGGCGTCGCTTTGAGGGGCATCGCGCACGACACGCTGCTCGAGTCCTACGTGCTGGAGAGCCACGCGCGCCACGACATGGACAGCCTCGCTGCCCGCCATCTCGGGCTGAAAACGCTCACTTACGACGAGGTGACGGGCACGGGCGTCGGGCGCATTCCCTTCGAGCAGGTCGATGTCGCGCGGGCCGCGGCCTACGCCGCCGAGGACGCCGACCTCACGCTCCGGATCCACCATGCGCTCCTTCCGAAGCTGGAAACCGAAGAGAAACTCGCTTACGTGTATCGCTCGATCGAGCTCCCCGCGCGCGAAGTCCTTTTCAGGATGGAAAGGGACGGCGTGCTCATCGACGCGGCGCAGCTCGAGGCGATGAGCCACGAGCTGGGGCAGAAAATGCTCGAACTTGAGAACAAGGCTCACAAGGAGGCCGGGCAACCCTTCAACCTCGGTTCGCCGAAACAGATCGCCGAGATTTTCTTCGAAAAAAAGGGAATGCCCGTCATCAAGAAGACCCCGTCCGGCGCGCCTTCGACCGACGAAGACGTGCTGGAAAGGCTGGCTCTCGACCACCCGCTCGCCCGGATGCTGCTCGATCACCGGGAAATCTCGAAGCTCAAGTCCACTTACACCGACAAGCTGCCGAAGATGGTGAATTCGCGCACGGGCAGGGTCCACACCAACTACGGGCAGGCGACCGCGGTCACCGGGCGTCTAGCATCGAACGACCCCAACCTTCAGAACATTCCCGTGAGGACCCTCGAGGGGCGGCGCATACGCGAAGCCTTCGTCGCTTCGCGCGGGCACGCCATCGTGAGCGCCGATTATTCGCAAGTCGAGTTGCGCATCATGGCGCACATCTCGGGGGACGAGAACCTGCTGCGCGCGTTCGAGGCGGGGGAGGACATCCACCGTGCCACGGCGGCCGAGGTTTTCGGACGCTCGCTCAAGGACGTCACACCCGAAGAGCGCCGCTACGCCAAGGTGATCAACTTCGGGCTGATCTACGGGATGTCGGCGTTCGGTCTGGCGCAGCAGCTGGGCCTGGAGCGCGCTACCGCGCAGGCGTACATTGCAAGCTACTTCACCCGTTATCCGGGCGTCGCAAAGTACATGGAGGAAGTGCGCAAGACCGCGCGTGACCGCGGCTATGTCGAGACCGTGTTCGGGAGGCGCCTGTGGCTGCCGGAGATCAAGAACTCCAATCCGGCGCGCCGCGGCGGGGCCGAGCGCGCAGCGATCAACGCGCCTATGCAGGGCACGGCCGCGGACCTGATCAAGCTCGCGATGATCGCCGTGCGGGGTTGGCTCGACCGCGAAAGGCTTTCCACCAAGCTCATCATGCAGGTGCACGACGAGCTGGTGCTCGAGGCGCCGGAGGACGAGCTTGCTCGCGTGAAGGCCGAGATCCCGGAGCTGATGAGCGGCGTGGCGAAGCTCAAGATCCCGCTTGTCGTGGACGTGGGATCAGGACAGAATTGGGAAAAGGCGCACTGAGCGCCCACAAGAAACCCTATCCGGTCCAGAGGAGGACGACGTGACACCGAATTCCCTTCAGGAAGAACAGAGCTCGCCCGACGTTATCCGGCACCTTGTACTGCTCGGAGACGCGCTGCAAAACATCGATCTCGGAAAAGGGCAGGCCGAGAGCGCACTCGTCCCGCGGCCCCGTAATCCCTGGAAGCTCACTGTTCTCCAGCCGCCCGAGGTGCTGCGGCCGAGTCGCGTGCGGGCGATCCCGGCGGAAGTCACGCACATCGTGATCTGCGTCGACGGCGGCTGGGCGATCGAGACGAGCGGACTGCTGCAGGGCAGCGCGCGAACGATCCGGGAGGCCCTCGACGGTCTGGCCTCGGCCGCCGATGAATTCGAGAAGGTTTTTGTCCGCCTGATCGCCGCCGCTACGGAGGCCGGTGTGCCGACGATCGTTTGTACGCTCGTTCCGGCTCGATATGTCGACCCGGTGCAGGAGCGCGCTGCCGCAACCGCGCTCGCGATCTTCAACGATCGCCTCCTGCGGCGTGCCGTTGCCGCGCGGCTCTCCGTCGTGGAGCTGCGCCTCGTATGTGACGAGGACGGCGACTTCGCGAGCGAAACGCTGCTGTCGCATGCGGGCGTGCGCAAGGTGGCGAACGTGGCCCGCTCGGCGCTCTACGACATTTCGCGCAATCCCGAGCGCACGCGGGTGTATTTCTAGCAGCCGACCCGGAACACCCTGCGGGGTGCTATTTGAGCGCCCCGAACACTTTTCTGAGTATCGCGGAGGCGGCGCCCGCCGGATCCCGGCGGATTTTCTTCTCTTCTTCGGCGATGGCGATGAACAGGCCGTCGAGCGCCTTGCGCGTGACGTAGTCCTCCAGTTGCGCGTCCTCCTCCTTGACCAGACCGAACTTCGCTCCGCTGGCGGCGATCTCGTCGTACTTCTCGGCGAGCTTCACCTTTCCCATCGCCTTCTTGACGATCGGCTGAAATCGCTTGGCCAGCGGCTCGGAGGTCGTGCGCTTGAAGTACTGGGTCGCGGCATCGTCGCCGCCCGTGAGGACGCCTTTCGCGTCCTGCACACTCATTTTCTTCACCGCATCGACGAGCAAGGTCTTCGCCTCGGGCACTGCGGCCTCGGCCGCGCGGTTCATGCGCAGTACCAACTCGTCGGCATGCCTGTCCATGCCGATCGAGCGCATCACCGCCTCGACTCTTCGCAGGGAAGGCGGCAGAGGAATTTTGACGCGCTCGTTCCCGAAAAACCCGTTCTCCACGCCCAGGCGTGCCACGGCGGCATGGGAGCCCCTAGTGAGCGCGTCCTTCAGGCCGTTGACGGCGTCGCGGTTGGAAATGTCGGCGAGGCTCGCGGCCGACGCCGTGGCCGGAATGAGGAGCGCAGCGACATATCCGAAATATCGAACCAAAGGCGCTCTCTAGTTAAGGCCCGCCGCGTGCGCCTGCCGGTCGGCGTGGTAGGAGGAACGCACCATCGGGCCCACTGCGGCGTGGGTGAAGGCCAGCGCCTGCGCTTCGCTCTCGAACATCGCGAAGGTATCCGGGTGCACGTAGCGCGCGACCGGAAGATGGTGCGCCGAGGGCTGAAGGTACTGGCCGATGGTGAGCATGTTCACGCCGTGCGCGCGCAGGTCGCGCATTACCTGGAGAATCTCGTCGTCGGACTCGCCCAGGCCCACCATCAGGCCCGACTTGGTCGGGATGTGCGGATGGCGCGCCTTGAAGTCGGCGAGGAGCTCGAGCGAGTGCGGATAGTTGCCACCCGGCCGCGCCTGCCGGTAAAGCCTGGGCACGGTCTCGAGATTGTGGTTCATCACGTCCGGGAGCGCCGCGTCCAGCACCTCGAGCGCGCGCTCCAGGCGCCCTCTGAAATCCGGCACGAGGATCTCGATTTTCGTCCGGGGCGAGCGCTCCCGCACCGCGCGGATGCAGTCGACGAAGTGACGCGCGCCGCCGTCCCTCAAGTCGTCGCGATCCACGCTCGTGATGACGACGTAGGCGAGGCCGAGCGCGGCAATCGTCTGCGCGAGGTGCGCAGGCTCCTCCGGATCGGGCGCGAGCGGCCGTCCGTGGGCGACGTCGCAGAACGGGCAGCGCCGCGTGCAAAGGTCCCCCAGGATCATGAAGGTCGCGGTGCCCTTTCCGAAGCACTCGCCGATGTTGGGACAGGAGGCTTCCTCGCACACCGTGTGAAGATTGTTCTCGCGGAGGATTTGCTTGATTTCGTGGAAACGCGAGCCGGGCGAGGCGGCGCGCACGCGGATCCACTCGGGCTTTGCGAGCCGTTCGGCCGGAACGAGCGCGATCGGAATGCGCGTCTTCGCCAGGCCCTTCTTTTTTTCGAGGGTCGTCATTTGTCGATCAGCCGGGCGATGCGGCGGGCGAGCTCATCGCCCATTTCAGTCGCGCCGGCGAGGACTCCGTGCGCGCGGGTCTGCGTGACCGCGAGGCCGGGATCGCCGCAGGGGTCGATCGCGGAGAAGGGCGCGAGGTCCATGTCCACGTTGAGCGCGATGCCGTGATAGCAGCAGCCGCGCCGCACCCGAAGCCCGAGCGCCGCGATCTTCGCCCCGTCCACGTATACGCCCGGCGCGCCGATTTTTCTCTCGGCCGTTACATCGTGCTCGCGGAGCGTATCGATCACCGTCCGTTCGAGCAGCGTCACCATCGCCCGCACGGTGAGACCGCGCCGTGCGAGATCGACCAGAGCGTACACGATCG